>CATMNW010000068.1 GCA_950071875.1 uncultured Erythrobacteraceae bacterium
GCTCCACCGGCAGGCCGGTGTCCGGGTCTTCGCCCATGACACCATCGTCTGCACCGTCATCGCCATCCGCACCGCCCGGCTTGGCGAACTGGCGGGTATACTTACATTCGGGATAATTCGCACAGGCGACAAAGGCACCATAGCGACCGCCGCGCAAAGCGAGACGTCCGCCATCGCGGCCTTCGGTCTCGCATAGTGGGCAATGCCGTGGATCCTTGCCGTCTGCGCGTTCGGGGAACAGGTAGTCGCCCAGGAACTCGTCGAGCACCTCGGTCACTTCGCTCGGCTTCTTGTCCATGACCTCTTCGGTCTTGGGCTTGAAGTCGCGCCAGAAGGCTTCGAGCAGTTTCTTCCAGTCCTCGCGTCCGTCGGACACCGTGTCGAGCTCGTCTTCGAGCCCGGCGGTGTAATCGAACGCGACATACTGCGGGAAGAAACGTTCGAGGAAGGCGGTCAGCAGGCGGCCACTTTCCTCGGCAAAGAAACGGTTCTTCTCCATCCGGACATAGGCGCGGTCGCGCAGCGTCTGGATGGTGCTGGCATAGGTCGAGGGGCGGCCGATGCCGAGTTCCTCCAGACGCTTGACCAGACTTGCTTCGGAAAAACGCGGCGGCGGCTGGGTGAAGTGCTGGTTCGCCTCCACCCCGCGCTTGAGCGGTGCATCGCCCTTGCTGATCGTCGGCAGCAGGCCGTCCTCGTCATCCTCGGCATCGTCGCGGCCTTCTTGGTAGACGGCGAGGAAGCCCGGATATTTCACGACCTGGCCGGTCGCACGCAGTTCATGCTGGCCAGTTGGATCTCGCAGGGTGACGCTGGTGCGTTCGAGGCTGGCGGCAGCCATCTGGCTAGCCATCGCCCGCTTGAAGATAAGGTCGTAAAGCTTGCCTTCGTCACCCGATCCGGCGCGATCGCGGCCGAAGTCGGTCGGGCGGATCGCCTCGTGCGCTTCCTGTGCGTTCTTGGCCTTCGTCTTGTACATCCGCGGGCTGTCGGGAAGTGCATGGCCGCCGTAACGATCGGCAACCGCCTTGCGACAAGCTGCTATCGCGCTGCCGTCCATGCTCACACCGTCCGTACGCATGTAGGTAATGGCGCCCGCTTCATAGAGCGACTGTGCGCAGCGCATGGTGTGGCTGGCCGAAAAGCCCAGCTTGCGTGCGGCCTCCTGCTGAAGTGTGGAGGTTGTGAACGGAGGCGCAGGATTGCGCTTGAACGGTTTGGTCTCGACGTCCTCGACTGTGAAATTCGCGCCTTCGACGGCGGTTTTCGCGGCCATTGCGCTGCCTTCGTTGCCGAGCGTCAGCTTCTCCAGCTTCGCGCCGTCATACTTGACCAGTCGTGCATCGAATTCGGTGCCGTCATGCTGCAGCTTGGCAATGACCGACCAGTATTCGTCGGCGCGGAAATGTTCGATCTCGGTCTCGCGATCGACGATCAGGCGCAAGGCGACGGACTGGACGCGACCCGCGCTTTTCGCGCCGGGCAACCGGCGCCACAACACCGGCGACAGGGTAAACCCGTAGAGATAATCCAGCGCACGGCGGGCGAGATAGGCATCGATCAGCGGCTGATCCAGCTCGCGCGGAGCCTTCATCGCATCGGTCACCGCCTGCTTGGTAATCGCGTTGAAGGTAACCCGGTCGACCTCTTTAGGCAGCGCCTTGCGCTTGGCCAGCAGCTCGCGGACGTGCCAGCTGATCGCCTCGCCTTCGCGATCGGGGTCGGTGGCGAGCACCAGCCGGTCCGCACCCTTCGCCGCATCGCTGATCTCCTTGAAGCGCTTCTGCTTGTCGCGATACAGCTCCCAGTCCATCTCGAAGCCTTCATCCGGGCGCACGCTGCCATCCTTGGGCGGCAGGTCGCGGACATGGCCGTAACTGGCGAGGACCTTGAAGTCCTTGCCGAGGTATTTCTCGATGGTTTTCGCCTTTGCCGGCGATTCTACGATGACGAGTTGCATTGCGTTCTGGGACGTCCCTTACGTGTGTACGTGCGTATACGCGCGAAAATGGGGTTCGGGTTCTAGGGGCGTCAAGAAGGAAGCGTCAGGCTGGAAGTTTTAGCTATCATTCGCCTTGAATATCGTGGCTATTGCCACTGCAAGTTTAGAAAGAGCGGCAAATGCAGCCGAGATCGAGAGCGCGACGCTGATGAAAATACCGTAGAAGTTCAGCGTGCCAAATTCATGAGCGCCCGGGACATCGACGATATCTACGGCGTAGGCCAGTCCCCAGAGCATCGTCGCGACAAAGCAGGACAAGGCGAACCGGTAATCGACCAGCCATGACATGACCGATGTCGCGATTTGGCGGCGCTGAATGGCGTCTCCGGAATGCCAAATCGCGAACGGGAAGAGATAGAAAACGTAAGAAGCCACTATGTCGCCGAACAACATACCGGCATTATCGTCGTAATATTGCACCTTCCACGGCGGTTCGAGTATGAGCATCGCTGCGAACAGTAGATGAAATACGGTAAAACTGGCTTTCAATCGCCGTTTCTTGATATCCCCGTAGTCCATCCCGCTATCTTGCATTCAAGCTAACCCGCCCCGCCGCATGCCGCTCCAGCCGCCCGGCAATTTCGAGTTCCAGCAGCGCCAGTTGCACCGCCGCCGCGCTTGTGCCCGATTGGCGGATCAGTTCGTCGATGGCTACCGGTGCAGTCGTCAGCAGCGAGGCGATGTCTGCCGGTTCCGTTTCCGACAATTCGGCAGGTTCGAAATCGAACTGCGCGACCGGTTCTCGGAATGTGCTGCGCGGGTTGCCGTCGAAATCGGAAAGCAGTTCCACCACATCCTCGGGCGATTGCACCAGTACCGCGCCCTCGCGGATGAGGTGATTGCAACCATGACTGCGCGGCTCCAGCGGGCTGCCGGGTATCGCCATGACCTCGCGTCCGGCCTCGCCCGCCAGCCGTGCGGTGATGAGGCTGCCGGACTTCACCGCCGCTTCTACCACCAGCGTGCCACCGGCCAGCCCGGCAATGATCCGGTTGCGGCTGGGAAAATGGCTGCCGCGCGGCTCCGTGCCCGGCGGCTGTTCGGCGATCAGCAAGCCTTCGCTTGCGATCCGCTCCTGCAGCTCGGCATGCTGCGGCGGGTAGGCGATGTCGATCCCGCTGGCGATCACGCCGATGGTCCGCGGAAATGCGCCCTCGTGCGCCGCGCCGTCGATCCCGCGCGCGAGGCCCGACACGACGGTGAACCCGGCATCTGCCATGCCCGACGCAAAATCGCGAGCGAGTTTGACCGCAGCCGCGCTGGAGTTCCTGGCACCCACGATCGCGACGCAGGGCCGTGAAGCCAGCGACAAGTCTCCGCGCCACGTGAGAATGGGCGGCGCGCTTTCTATTTCGCCCAGCAGCGCGGGATAATCCGGTTGGTCGTGGAACAGGTATTTCGCCCCGCTCCTGCGGACCGCATCGACCTCGCGCTCTACCTTTTCCGTTGCAATCGCGCGGTATTGCCGCCCGCCGCGCTTGCCGAGATCGGGCAGAGCTTCAAGCGCATCGGCTGCGCTGCCGAAGCGTTGGAGCAGCATGGCATAGCTGACAGGCCCGATATTGGGCGAACGCAGCAACCGGATGCGGGCGAAGGCTTCGTCCTGGCTTAATTGCGGATGCGCCGGAGCATTCACCCCTTGCTGCCGCCGACACGCGGTTCGGTCCCGGCGATGAGGCGCTTGATGTTTTCCCGGTGGAGCCAGATCACGATCACCGCGATCAGGGTGAGAACGTAGAACACAGTCGTTTCGCCGGTGGCATAGGCGGCCACCGCCGTCGCGACGACAGCGCTCATTCCGGCCAGCGAACTGATGCGGGTAATCGCGAGGACCGCGATCCAGGTGACTGCATAGACCCCGCCAAGCAGCAGGCCCAGACCGAAGGATACGCCAGCATTGGTCGCCACGCCCTTCCCGCCCTTGAAGCCGAGCCAGACAGGAAAGCAGTGGCCGATGACTGCGAACAACGCGGTCCAGCCCATGTCGTCGGGAAGCACTTCGCGGGCAATAAGGACGGGAACCAGCCCCTTGGCAAGATCGAGCAGGAGCGTCGCCGCGGCCAGCCCCTTGCTTCCGGTGCGCAGCACATTGGTCGCGCCGATATTGCCGCTGCCGATGGTGCGGATGTCGCCCTTGCCCCCGAGCCTGGCGATCAGCAGGCCGAAGGGGATCGAGCCGAAGCCGTAGCCGAGTAGCGCCGCCCACAGGACGTTGATGGTCAATTCCGTCGGCACAAGTTGGCTCCCCGTTGCAAAACCGTTCGGACTAAGCTTGTCGAAGCCCGCTTACTTCATCTAGTTGCGCACTTAGGGTGAACAACAGCCGTTGGGCAATGCCCACCTATCGATCCCGACCCGTACAGGGCAAACGAGAAGCTCGATTTTGGACGAAACTGCTCCCATCCTGCTGTTCGATTCCGGCGTGGGCGGCCTGACCGTGCTGGCCGAGCTGCGCAAGCTCCTGCCGCAAGCCCCGGTCATCTACGCCGCCGACATGGCGGGATTGCCGTATGGCGCGAAGAGCGAAGCGGAAATCGCAGCGCGGGTTGCCGGCCTGCTCGGACGGATGGCGGAACGCTTCGAGCCGCGGCTGATCTGCATCGCCTGCAACACTGCCAGCACCATTGCGCTGGGAATGGTGCGCGAAGTCCTCGAAACGCCAATCGTGGGCACGGTCCCGGCCATCAAACCTGCCGCGGCGATAACCGAAACTGGCGTTTTCGGCCTGCTGGGCACCGAAGCGACGATGCGCCAGAAATATGTCGAGGATCTGGAACACGAATTCGCCGTGGGCAAGCGGCTGCTGCGGCACGGTGCCAACGGCCTGGTACCGCTGGCCGAGGCAAAGCTGCGTGGCGAAAAGGTGCGGATCGACGATGTCGCCGAAGCCACCAAGGGGTTGGTGCTGCAGGCGCATGGCGGCGAGATCGACACCATTGTGCTTGCCTGCACCCATTTTCCGCTGCTCGAGGGCGAACTACGCAAGGCATTCGGCAGGGATATGCGCTTCGTTCACGGCGCGGAGGGCATCGCACGACGCATCGCCGCGCTGACCGAAGGACAGGCGTTCGAACGCGGCGTTCCGGACAGGGCCATTACCACCGGCGAACTTGCCGATTTCGAGAAACTGGAAGGCGCTTTCGCCCGATACGGCATCGATCGCTTGGAAAAGCTGTAACGCGTGCAACGACCGTTGCAGAAATCGTGAGAATCGCTCGCAAAGATCGCGGTGGCGAAATGCAACCGTTTCGACTAGGGCGACCCGCATAGGACGGCCGCACATTGGCGGTGCAGATACGGGCGGATGCGCCAGTGAATTACGACCAGATCTTCGACGAAGCGATCGCTCGCCTCCACGAGGAAGGACGCTACCGCGTCTTTATCGACATCCTGCGCAACAAGGGTGCGTTCCCCAATGCGCGCTGTTTCGCCGGGCATAATGGCCCCAAGCCGGTCACCGTCTGGTGTTCGAACGACTACCTTGCCATGGGCCAGCACCCCAAGGTGATTTCCGCCATGGAAGAAGCGCTGCACGATGTCGGCGCCGGTTCGGGCGGTACGCGCAATATCGGCGGCAACACCCATTACCACGTCCAGCTCGAAGAAGAACTGGCCGACCTGCACGGCAAGCAGGGCGCGCTGCTGTTTACCAGCGGCTATGTCTCAAACGATGCAACGCTGTCGACCATCGCCAAGCTGTTGCCGGGCTGTGTGATCTTCTCCGACGAATTGAACCACGCCAGCATGATTGCCGGGATCCGCAATTCGGGCTGCGAAAAGCGCGTCTTCCGTCACAATGATCTCGCTCACCTCGAAGAACTGCTGGCCGCGGAAGACGAAGCGACACCGAAGCTGATCGCTTTCGAAAGCGTCTATTCGATGGACGGCGATGTCGCGCCGATCCACGAAATCTGCGACCTTGCGGAAAAGTACAACGCCCTCACCTATATCGACGAAGTCCACGCTGTCGGAATGTATGGCAAGCGGGGCGGCGGCATCTCGGAACGGGATGAAGCCGCGCACCGGATCGATATCATCGAAGGTACGCTGGGCAAGGCATTCGGGGTAATGGGCGGTTATGTCGCGGCCGATCGCAAGATCATCGACTGCATTCGCTCCTACGCGCCGGGCTTCATCTTCACCACTTCGCTCAGTCCCGCACTGGTTGCAGGCGTGCTGGCATCGGTTCGCCACCTCAAGGGGTCGTCGGTGGAACGCGAAGGCCAGCAGGCCGCAGCGGAATCGCTGAAAACCAAGATGCGCGATGCCGGGCTGCCCGTAATGCCGAGCGTGACGCACATCGTGCCGCTGATGGTCGGCGATCCAGTCCGTGCCAAGAAGATCAGCGACATCCTGCTCGCCGAGTATGGCGTCTACGTCCAGCCCATCAACTTCCCGACCGTTCCGCGCGGCACCGAACGCCTGCGCTTCACCCCTGGCCCCGCCCACACCGCGGCAATGATGGACGAACTTGTCAGCGCGCTGGTCGAAATCTGGGACCGGATGGACCTCGAACTAGCCGAAGCGGCCTAGAAGCTGGCGAAGCCAAGCGAGCACGCTAGATTGCGCCGATGAGCGGCCCGGCAATCCAGGAACACGGCAATAGCAACCATATCGCTTTCGCGGCGTTGGCGGCGCTTGTCATACTGCCCTTCGTCCTGCTCGGACTATTCCATCAGGAAGCCGACGGCGATGGACCATCGGAAGCAATCGTCGAAACAGGCCCCGAACTGCCCGACCTGCCAGCCGCAGCAGACGATACGGTCGTTTTGTCGCAGCTTGCCGGGGATGATGCGCAGGCGCGCAATGCCGCTGTAGGGTTCGCGGCGATCGGCCCGGGCACGGCCCTGCCTTTCGCATTTCGCGGATCGTCCGATGACCGCAACCGCGCCCGTGACTGCCTTGCGCTTGCCGGAATGGCCGAAGCCGGTGGTGGGGATACCGACCAGCGCGCCGTGATGCAGGTGATCCTCAACCGGGTGCGCCATCCGGCCTTTGCAGGAACGGTTTGCGGTGTGGTGTTCGAAGGATCGCAGCGCGTCACCGGCTGCCAGTTCAGCTTTACCTGTGACGGCTCGCTAGCGCGGCGTTACTCCGATGCAGCCTGGGCGAGCGCCCGTGCGCGCGCGGAAGCCATGCTCGGTGGTGCAACCGAAGCAAGTGTTGGCAACGCCACCCATTTCCATGCGGATTACGTCTATCCCTGGTGGAGCGACAAGCTGGACAAGGTCGCCAAGGTCGGCCCACATATCTTCTTCCGCTGGCGCGGGTTCTGGGGCACGCGCGATGCATTGTCGGCGCGATATGGAGGGGCGGAGCCCGACCCCATGGGCCTGCGCAAAACCGCGCTGGAAGTTGCGCGGACCAATCCGCTGCCGAGCCTGCTGGAAAGCGGTGAGACGGTGACCAGCATCACCTCGCCGGTTGCCGAAGTTGTGGCAGATAGCCCGCGGCCCTCTTCACCGGGCGCTGGCGTGCATTTCGTTATCGTCGGACCGTCGGATGCGCCCGGCGCGCTGGTGGAGCGTGCGCGCAGCTTGTGCTCGGGCGGCGGATATTGCCGGGTGCAGGGCTGGACAGATAGCGGACAGGTTCCCTCCGCCCTGCCCCTGACCGACGAGGCCCGGCGCACCATGCGGTTCAGCTTTGCCCTCGACGCGCGCGGCACCGAAGCGGTCTTTTTCGATTGCCGGATATTTCCCTCGCCCGAAACCGGGACCTGCCTACCCCCGAGGCCGTAAGGGATTTTGCGCAGGCCGCTGGCCGCGCTACTCGTCTGCGCACAGGCAGAGGAGTACACACGATGAGCGGCAACCCGGACATGACTTTCGACGAGGTGGTATTGGGCCGCCGTTCCATCCGCGGGTATCTCGACAAGCCGGTACCACGCGACTTGATCGAGGAAGTGCTCCGGCTTGCCATGCGCTCGCCGTCCTCGATGAATACGCAGCCCTACAATTTCCATGTCATAACCGGCGAACCGCTCGATGCCATCCGCAAGGGCAATACCGAACGCATCCTGGCCGGCGAGCCCGACAGCCGCGAATTCCGCCGTGGCGAGCCATTTGCCGGCAAGCACCGCGATCGGCAGGTAGGCTGTGCTATCCAGCTGTTCGAGGCAATGGGCATCGAGCGCGACGACAAGGAAAAGCGGCAGGACTGGGTGCTTCGCGGTTTCCGCCAGTTCGACGCGCCGGTCTGTGTGATCGTCACTTACGACAAGGAGCTGTCGGGCAGCGACGATACGCCGTTCGACTGCGGTGCGGTAACCACCGCGCTCGTCAACGCCGCCTGGAGCCGCGGGCTCGGCTGCGTGATCAATTCGCAAGGCATCATGCAATCGCCTGTCGTGCGCGAACATGCCCATATCCCCGATGACCAGGTGATCATGAAAGCCGTCGCCATGGGGTGGCCTGACGAGGAATTCCCCGCCAATCCGGTAAAGATCACCCGCCGTTCGGTAGACGAAGCCGCACGATTCGTGGGCTTCGAGGATTAGGCGGATAGCCCCGTCGCGTCCGCGCACGAGGCTTGAACGGTTCACCGCAGCACAGACCCCGCCTGTCCAATTTGGCGGAAATGTGGCGAGATTGGTTCATTAGGGTGCAAGGCGGTGGCCGACAGGCACCTCCGCCTCGCAAGGATGCACGGCAACCGCCGGGTGTCCGGATCAATCATTGGGGGCTCTTCATACCGGCCCTGTTGTCCGGGGGGACGGCAGAGCGCGCGACAGGAAGTTTCGAACGTCGTGGCCGGTTCGTAAAGGAGCATAGCAAGTGAACATTTCCAACACCAAGCCCGCACTGGCCGCAGCACTCGCAATGGCGGTGGCGCCGATCGCAGGTACCGTGTCGGCACAGGAATTGCCCGCCGGGAGCTACGAGGCACAGGCAGGCGACATTACCGTGACCGGCACCATGCCGTCAGATCTGTCGCAGATGCCCGAAGGTCCGACGATCGAGGGTGTCATCTCGGCACGACAGGATGATCGTATCCAAGTCACGACCGAGACCGGTGAACGCACCGTTGTAGGCATCAGCCCGACCACCGAAATCCGCAGCAGCGGCGGCTTCCTCGGCTTGAACAAGGACCAGCTTGCCAATGCCGACCTGCTGAACGGCCTGCCGGTCGAAATCGACACCGTGCAGTGGGCCAATCGTGGCCTGATCGCCACGAAGGTTGCGCTCAAGTCCAAGGATCTCAAGACGGCGCGCATGATCCATAACGGTACCGACCAGCGCTTCACCGCCAACGAAGCGGCGACCGAAGCGCTTCGTGGTCGTGTTGCCAACATCGACGAATATAACGTCAAGGGCACGACCAACGTCTATTTCGATACCGCGCAGCATAACCTGAGTTCGGAATCGCGTGCCAAGCTGTGCCAGGCTGCACAGCAGGCAGAAGCGACCGACAACGCATTGCTGCTGGTCGTCGGTTATACCGATTCGACCGGTGACTATGAATTCAATCAGGAACTGAGCGAGAAGCGTGCGACGCGCGTCGTCAACTTCCTCCAGCAGGAATGCAAATGGGCCCCGTATCGCATGATGACGCCGACCGGCATGGCCGAGGCGGATCC
>CATMNW010000069.1 GCA_950071875.1 uncultured Erythrobacteraceae bacterium
GGCTGAAGGACATCGGCCGCGTCGAATACACCGCCGTCACCGACGACGAGGCGCTGGAGGCGTTCCAGCTGCTGTGCCGGACCGAGGGGATCATCCCCGCGCTGGAGCCTTCGCACGCCATTGCGGCGGTGGCGAAGCGCGCGAAGGAGATGGACAAGGACGCCATCATCCTCGCGAATTTGTGCGGGCGCGGGGACAAGGACATCTTCACCGTGGCCGAGAAGCTGGGAGTGGAGATTTGAGCCCAAACACATTTGCGTTCATCGCGCATGTCGTCGTTCTTTTAGCCGTGGTTGCAGCGCTGACGGCGCTGTTTTCATTCATCGAAATACTTAAAAAGAGCGAACTCGTCGGGATGCCGTGGCACTTTCTTTTGGCCCTCTTTTTTGCTCAGCCGCTTGCAATTTGGTTCAGACGTAAAGTTTTGAGACTCTCATTCCGAGATGAGCGTTGACGAATCGTCTCTCCCTATCTTGGCAAAGCCTCAAAAGCTCTCTCACCTTTAGGGTGAAGGTTTGGACAGGGCGACGCCGGTACTCTCTGTCCTACACCAGGCAGAATTTGCCATCGTCACCGCTTGATCCGCTTTCGCCCCTACCCCGTCAGACCGCCAAATACCTCTCCCTGCCAGCCAGCTTTTCTTCCCTTGGACAGTGTAACGCCCGGTCCATGTCTCAGACTTCTGCCGAATTAGATGAACGAACCTGATCCTATGACCACCCCGACTCGCCTCTCCTCCGCCTTCGCAAAGCCCCACCCCGCGCTCGTCTGCTTCCTCACCGCAGGCGACGGCGACACGGCGGCCAATCTCGACGCGCTGGTCGAGGGCGGCGCGGATGTGATCGAGCTGGGGATGCCCTTCACCGATCCGATGGCCGATGGCCCCGCGATCCAGAAGGCCAACATCCGCTCGCTCGGCGCAGGCACCACCACGGCCGATGTCTTGAAGATCGCGACCGGGTTTCGCCAGCGCCATCCCGATGTCCCGCTGGTGCTGATGGGCTATGCCAATCCGATGATCCGGCGCGGGCCGGAATGGTTCGCCTCCGCCGCGAAGGACGCCGGCGTCGATGGCGTGATCTGCGTCGATATCCCGCCCGAGGAGGACGATGCACTCGGCCCCGCGCTGCGCGATACCGGGATCGCCCCGATCCGCCTCGCCACGCCGACCACCGACGACAAGCGCCTGCCCGCCGTAGTCGAAGGTAGCGAAGGCTTTCTCTACTACGTCGCGGTCGCGGGCATCACCGGCATGCAGCAGGCGGCAATCGAGTCGATCGAGGCAAACGTCACCCGTATCAAGCGATCGACCGACATTCCCGTCGCCGTCGGCTTCGGTGTCCGCACGCCCGAACAGGCAGGCGAGATCGCGCGCGTCGCCGATGGCGTGGTGGTCGGCTCGGCGCTGGTCGAGCTGGTCGCCGAGCATGGCGCTGATGCTCCTGCCAAACTGCGCGAGCTTACCGCGGGACTTGCCAAGGCAGTCCATTCGGCGGCAAAGGGCGCGGCATGAACTGGTTCTCCCGCGTCCGCAATTCGATCACCTCGCTGTCCAAGCGCAGCACCGACAAGGATCTGTGGGTCAAATGCCCGAGCTGCCAACAGATGGTGTTCGCTCAGGAGTATGAGGAAAACGCCTTCGTCTGCCCGCGCTGCGATCATCATGGCCGCATTGGCGCGGACGAACGGCTGCGCCAGCTGCTCGATGAAGGTTTCGAAGTCCTCCCCATCCCCGACGTGAAGGAAGACCCGCTCAAGTTCCGCGACACGTCGAAATATACCGACCGCCTGAAGAAGGCCCGCGCCAAGAGCCCGCACAGGGATGCCTTCCTTGTCGGTTCGGGCGCGATCGAAGGAAAGCCTGCAGTCGTCGGTGTGCAGGATTTCGGCTTCATGGGCGGATCGATGGGCATGGCGGTGGGCACCGCCTTCTGCCAGGGTGCCGAGCGTGCGCTGACGCGGCATTGCCCCTATATCGTCGTCACCGCGGCGGGCGGCGCGCGCATGCAGGAAGGCATTCTCAGCCTGATGCAAATGCCCAAGGCGACCGTGATGACGCGCCGCCTGAAGGAAGCGAAACTCCCATATATCGTCGTGCTGACCGACCCGACCACGGGCGGCGTCACCGCAAGCTATGCGATGCTCGGCGACGTCCATATCGCGGAGCCGGGGGCCCTGATCGGCTTTGCCGGCCAGCGCGTGATTCAGGACACCATCCGTGAACAGTTGCCCGACGGTTTCCAGCGCGCCGAATACCTCCACAAGCATGGCATGGTCGACATGGTGGTCCATCGTCACGAGCTGAAGGATACGCTGGCGACGCTGCTCGACTACCTGGCACCCGCCAAGGCTGCTTGAGACGCGCCATGCGGGACTTTGCCCGCTCCGATGATGCGGCGGTCCAGAAGCAACTGGACCGGCTTGGCGCATTGTCCATACCCGACGGCAGGCTGGGCCTCGAAACGATCGCGGCATTGCTGGCGAGGCTCGGCAATCCGCACCGCAGGTTACCGCCCGTGTTCCACGTCGCAGGTACGAACGGCAAGGGTTCGACATGCGCGTTCCTGCGCGCCATGCTGGAAGCGCAAGATCTTCGCGTTCATGTGACCACAAGCCCGCATCTGGTGCGCTACAACGAACGCATCCGTGTGGCCGGTCAACTGATCGAGGACGACCGGCTGGCCGAACTCCTCGCTCAAGTTCTCGATGCCGGCGAGGATCTGAGCCCAAGCTTCTTCGAAGTCACAATCGCTGCAGCATTCACTGAGTTTGCGCGGGTACCGGCAGATGCTTGTGTCGTCGAGGTCGGCCTTGGTGGTCGCTTCGATGCAACCAACGTGCTGGCCCCTGATGTGCTCGCCGCTTGCGGAATTGCCGCGCTCGGGATCGATCACGAACGCTTCCTGCTGGCCCCGGAAGACGGTGTGCCAGAGGACCCGTTGTCGCGGATCGCATTCGAGAAAATGGGCATCGCCAAACCGAATGTCCCGGTAAGCGCGCTGGCCCCTCCGTCAGCAGAGGCCGGCGCAACGATGCTTCGGCTTGCCACCGACAGAAAGCTCGATCTGCGGGTCGAAGGCTTCGACTGGGCCTATCGAACGGACGGGGACACGATGCGCGTAACTGCAGCAGGTACCGAGCTGGTCCTGCCCCTGCCCACGCTTCCCGGCCGGCATCAGCTCGCCAACGCTGCCTTGGCTTCAGCCATGATCCTGTCGCAGGATCGCATCACGAATTCTCCCGAGGCAATGGCCGAGGGCATTCGCAAAGCGATCTGGCCCGCTCGCCTCCAGCGGATGCGATCGGGCGAATTGGCCGGCAAGCGTGAGGTGTGGCTGGATGGGGGGCACAACTGCGATGCCGGAAAAGTGCTGGCTCAGCATTTCCGTGGGCGGCATTTGCACCTTGTGATCGGGATGCTGGAAGCCAAGGATCCGCAGGCGATTACCGGACCGCTTGAAGGGTGCCTGGAATCAAAGACCATCGTTCCCGTGCCGGGACACGATTGGCATGCCGCAAACCGCTTCGGACCGGATGCCAAGGCAGCGTCGGACCTTACTGAAGCGATTGCGGCGCTTCCGGATGACGGGCTTCCCGTCCTGATTGCCGGATCGCTTTACCTCGCGGGGGAAGCTCTGCGCCTCAACGGCGAGCTGCCGGACTAAATCCGCACACCGCCCTGCGCCCAGCGCTGGGCTTCGTCCTTGGCGGCATTCCCGTCCTGCTGCAGGATTGCTTCCGCATTCTTTCGCGTAGCAAGAATGGCGAGGTGGGAGATCGGTTCTTCAAAGCGGATGCCGATATTGGCACCCTCGCGCCAGCTGACCTCACCGAATGCTTCGAAACGAAGCCACATCAGCAGGCATTCACGAGCGAAATTGTCCTTGCTGGGAAGGATCAACTGTGCCCCGCCTTGCGAGATATTGACGATTTCCACCCTCAACCTGGCATCGAGTGTTTGAAGAACTGCGGGTACACCAAGGCTCAACCGGTCGAAGTCACGGCGCGGCATCTTGGTGTCGGGTGACTGCGGCTCACTCATGGCATGGAGCGTTATCGGCGAATGCTTAAATTCGCTTTAAGCCGCTAGGACTTGGCGACTGATTCCGCAGCTTCCGGCGCGACGATACCGGCAGCTGCCTTGGACGATCGACTTTCCCGCCACCATTCGATGGTGACCAGCACCGCAGCTGCGAGGCCGATCCACGTGGTGAGAATAAACACGTCGTAATATCCCTGGTTCTCGATCATTTCGCCAAGGGCGCCGCGGCCCAATGTGCCTACCAGAAGCGTCAGCGACGACAGCAGTGCATACTGAACCGCGCTGAATTTCTTCGACACGATGCTCGACAGCCACGCGATATAGGCCGCACCCGCGATCCCGATCGCCAGGTTTTCGAAAGCGATCGTGATGGTCAGCTTGGCCAACTCCGCATCGCCGATGCCGGGAACCTGTTCGATCAGGTAGGTAAAGCCGACAGCATCGCTGAAGGCCTGCATGTTCGCGCCGCCAAGGGCCATATCGGCGTATAAAAGATTGGTAAGCGCGGCGAGAATGCCGCCGATCAGGAGAGTTGCCATCCGACCAATGGTGGTCAACATCAGTCCACCCAGCGCAAGCCCTGCTATGATTGCGCCGACTCCGAAGAACTTCGAGGCGAAGGCAACATCGTCATTCGTGTACTCGAGCTCGCCAAGATAGAACGGATAGGCAAAGGTACCCCAGATGGCATCGCAGATGCGATACGTCAGCACCACGGCCAGGATCAGCACCAGGCTCCAGCCCATGCGACCGACGAATTCGACCAGCGGCAAGACAAGAGCGCGGTAAAGATGGTCGAGCGCATAGGAACCGCCGGTTGCGGGCGGCGCGTCTGCCGATAACAGATTCTTGCCCCGCTTTTTCTGTCCGGCCAGCCAGCCGGCAATCAACGCCGGCAGGATAATCGTGGCAACGATGATCCAGGGACCCCAGGTTACGGTGAATTCAGTCGGGTTGGGTCGGTCCTCTGGCGCATAGGTCATCGACATGATCATGAAGGCAAGAACCGCGCCGATGGCCACGGCCCAAAGAAGACCTACGGCCAATAGCGCACGGTTGCGCACTGCCGGTGCCAATTCGCCCGCTTTGCGCAGAGCACGGACTTGTTCATCGCCTTCACTCGCTTCGGCAGAACCGATTGCATTAGGGGCCCACAGGCCGACGAAACCGACGAACAGCAGGATCCCGCCCATCATCATATAGGTCTGCGGCCATCCGATGCGCGCGGCGATGATGAGGCCCAGCGCCCCGCCGACGAGCGAAGAAAGCCGGTAGCCCATCTGGTATACGGTCGAAAGGATGTCGATCGTCGCGACCTCGTCTGCCACATCGATGCGCCACGCGTTGATCGCAATGTCCTGCGTTGCGCTGGCAAAGGCACCGATCCCTGCCAGTAGCGAGAACATGCCGAGTTGCGTTCGCGGCTCGAGCAACGCCATGGTGACAAGGATCGTGCCCAGCAGCAATTGCATCGGCACAATCCATTGCTTTCGCTTTCCCAGCTTGCGCAACAGGGGCAGGTCCACCTTGTCGATCAGAGGCGACCAGAGGAATTGAAACGCGTAAGCCAGACCGATCAGCGAGAAGATACCCATCGTCTCGAGGTCGACCTCTGCTTCCGTCAGCCACGCGAACAACGTGCCAAGGAACAGAGCGAAGGGCAGGCCGCTGGCAAAGCCGAACAGCAGCATGAAACCGGTCTTGCGATTGCCCAGAGCCATGCCGAGTGCGCGCCAAGCGGAGATTTTTTTCTGTTCTTGAGCGACCTCGGCCATTCCCTAGCGTCCTTCCAAATATGCAAATTTTTTGCGACACTAGCGGGGAGAGAGAGGAAGGAACAGGCATCATGAGCGCTGTCGACACCAAACAACCCGCACGTCGCCCGACCGATGGCATGCTGGCCTTGGCGAAGGACATAGCCGAAGGTCGCAAGCGTGATGCAAGCGAGGCCACGACTGTTCCCGCCAGTGTTTACATCGACCCAGAATACTGGTCTCGCGAAAAAGCGGCGATTTACGATCGTTTGCCCCAGATCCTGTGTCCGTCCGCCCTTCTACCCGACGCGGGAATGGCGGTGCCGCATGACGCCACCGGACGTCCGCTTTTGATAACGCGCGATGCCCAGGGCCAGGCACGAGTTTTCCTAAATGTGTGTCGCCATCGCGGTACGCGACTGGTCGAAAGCGACGAGGTACAGTGCACCAAGAAGCTGGTATGTCCTTATCATGCCTGGACATATTCGGTTGACGGCCGGCTTCTTGCCCTGCCCCGCCCCGACACCTTTCCGGGCCTCGACAAGTCGGATTACGGGCTCGTCGAGCTGCCGAGCCGGGAGACTGGCGGCCTCATCTGGTTCTGCCCGCAGGAAGAAACCGCCGATTTCTCGTTCGCCGAGCAGATCGGCGCGGATTTCGACACGCTCGGCATGGGCGAGCAGGTGCTGTTCCGCCGCAAGACCCACGAGGTTGCAGGCAACTGGAAACTCATCATGGATGCTTTTCTCGAAAGCTACCATGTCACCCGTCTTCATGCACAAACCATCGGCCCCTTCTTCAAGGATGGGGCAACCAGTGGCGACATGATCGGCCCCCATTCGCGGAGTGCGGTCGGGCGACTGGAGGAAATGGAGGACATCGACCTCACCGACATGGCGGCGCTGCGCCGCGTCGTTACCTACGCCTACCAGCTATTGCCAGGCGCACTTATCATTCCCAGTCCCGACTATATCAATGTGATGGTCATGATGCCGCAGGCCCATGACCGAACGCTGGTGGAGGATTTCATGCTCATCCCCGAACATCCGGCGACCGACAAGGCGCGCGACCACTGGGAACGCAGCTGGGCGTTGCTGGATGGCGGGGTATTCGCGAGCGAGGATTTCCGGGCTGCGGAACTAGGACAACAGGGCCTCTCCACCGGAGCGGTGCCGCATCTCACGCTTGGCACGATGGAGGGCGGTATCAGGCGGTATCACGAGACCGTCGAAGAGGCCTTGCGGGCGGTCGATTGAGCGCCTAGCTGCCGCTTATGGCCGACAACCGATTACCCGAAGAAGGCGACCGCATCGCCAAGCTGCTCGCTCGCGCGGGTATTGCGAGCCGCCGCGAGATCGAACGCATGATAGCCGACGGGCGCGTTGCGATCGGCGGAAAGGTTCTCGACACGCCGGCGGTCAAACTCACGAGTCTCAAGGGCGTGACGGTTGACGGCAAAGCGGTTGGACAAGCCGAAGAAACGCGTCTCTTCGCTTTCCACAAACCGCCTGCGATGCTGACTACAGAACACGATCCCAAGGGGCGGACCACGATCTATGCAGCCCTGCGCAACGCGCTGCCAAAGGATGCAGGACGCGTGATGCCGGTTGGTCGCCTCGACTACAACACCGAAGGCTTGCTGCTTCTCACCAATGACGGCGAGATGAAGCGGGCGATGGAATTGCCCTCTTCCGGAGTACCCCGCACGTACCGGGCCCGCGCCTTCGGTGACATCACCCAGGCCGACCTGGATACATTGATCGAGGGCGTCGAGATCGACGGCATCCGATAAGGCAAGATCGAGGCCAATCTGGAGCGTGGTTCAGGCCGGAACCGGTGGATCGAGCTGACCTTGCGCGAAGGAAAGAACCGCGAAGTCCGACGCGTGCTCGAGCATTTCGGGCTGGAGGTAAACCGCTTGTTGCGCATCGGTTACGGGCCGTTCCACATCGGTGACCTGCCGCGTGGACAGGCCACCGAATTGAAGCGTGGCGACGTGATGGGATTCAAGCGCGAACTGGCACGCGGTGGCCGACAGTGAGGATTATTGCCGGCGAATGGCGGGGCCGGAAACTGGTCGCGCCATCAGGCGAACTTACTCGCCCGACCGCTGACCGTACGCGTGAGACCCTGTTCAGCATGCTGACCAGCCGTCTCGGGAGTTTCGAAGGACTGTCCGTGCTGGACCTTTTCGCCGGGTCCGGAGCCTTGGGTCTCGAAGCTCTCTCGCGCGGCGCTGCCTCCTGCCTTTTCGTCGAGCAGGAAAGCCCCGCGATAAAGGCCATACGTTCGAATATCGATGCCCTGGACGCCCGCACACGCAGTACCGTTCAACAGGCGTCGGTCATGTCTCTCGGGCCAGCAAAAAAGCCGCACGATGTCATCCTGCTGGATCCGCCGTATGATACCGGCGCAGGGCAAGTCGCGCTGGACCGGATGTTGCGGCTTGGCTGGATCGGAGCGGCGACCTGGATGGCACTCGAAACAGGATCCAGGGAAGATATTGCCATCAAGGGTCTGCAAATCGACACCGAACGCAAGGTCGGCAAGGCAAAGCTTACGTTTCTGCGGCTGGCTTCTTGAGGCAGCAAAAGGGGCGAGACCGCCATGGCAGTCCCGCCCCCTCCAAGCGAAGCGCTCAACCCAAGGGTTGAGCGCGTGCTGAAATTCGCGATTACATGTCCGGGTCTTCAGCCGGGATCGGACCTTCGATTTCGCTTGCCGGACGTCCGGGCCAATAGTCGAGCGGACGGGTTCCTGTGCGGTTCTTTTCCCAGCTGTTGATGCAGCCGTCCTGCTGGTTCGGCTTGCATACCGGAAGCTCGGTACCTGATGTCGTCGCCGTGTAACCGGCGGGCATCGGAGCGGTCACAGCGCGGGAAACGAAACGCGGTTGCGTGGCGGTTGCGCTCGAAGTCGAAGTCGTGGTTGCGGACGAAGTCGTGGCCGTGCTCGTTGCTGGGGTTGCGCTCATCTGGCTGGAGATCTGCGTCCATGCCTGAGCACGCGCTTCCGGCGTCATTTCGTAAATCCGGACGCGCTGGGCATCTGTGAGAACCCACCAGCCATTCGTCTGTGCGGGCGTCAGCGTCCAGTAATACTCCTGAACATCGGCCGGCCAGGCATCGTAGGCCGATTGGCGATCTGCAGGCCAACCTTCGTACATTACCTTTTGCTCGTCGGTCCACATATAGCCGTCGCCATCCATATGGTCGTCAGCCATGGCGGGTGCAGCGGTGAATGCCAGCGCAGCGGCGCTTGCAAGAATCATGTTACGCATAGGAGGTATCTCCATCGTTCGTTGTCATTGCCGAATTTACGCTGGAAAGTACTGAGAGTTCCGATGGTCAAATACTCCAAAGCCTTGTGTTGACGGCTTACGTTCCCTAGCTGTTCCATACTTCATGACCGAAAACCTGCACCCTGTCGACGCGCCCGAAAACGCGCAGATTCCCGCCTATGCAGCGCGTTTGAATGCACCGCAGCGCGACGCGGTATTGACTACCGAGGGACCTGTCCTGATGCTTGCCGGGGCGGGCACGGGCAAGACAGCGGCTCTTACCGCAAGATTGGCACACCTCATCGCAACGCGCCGGGCGTGGCCAAGCGAAATCCTGTGCGTCACTTTCACGAACAAGGCCGCGCGCGAAATGCGCGAGCGTGTCGGGCGGCACATCGGCGATGCGGTAGAAGGAATGCCCTGGCTTGGCACGTTCCACTCCATCGGGGCGCGCATGTTGCGCCGTCATGCGGAAATGGTCGGCCTGCAAAGCAATTACAC
>CATMNW010000070.1 GCA_950071875.1 uncultured Erythrobacteraceae bacterium
CGAGCGGCAGGATAATCCGGGGGCCTATCCAAGAGGGCCCTGCCATGAACGATTTCATCGACCTGTTCGACGAATTTGATCGCCGCATTCTGCCGCATCATCTCACCGATGCAGATATACTGCGGCTGCGTCAGAAGGCGTTCGCGCTCCACCTGCGGGCGCAAGGTCACGCCGATTTCGCGGGCCCCGAAGATCATTTCGCATACGTCGCGAAGGGGGCTGTGAAGCTCGTTGCCTACCTTTCGGGCTCGCGCGAACAGATCGTCGCGTTCGGTTTTCCGCGCGAGCTGATCCACATTCCGGGCTCCGGGCCGAACGGCTTTTCCCTGATCGCTCTCGAGGCGACCGAACTGTTGGCAATTCCGGCGGACGGCCTGCTCGCCGCATCGGGCAAGGACAGCACCTTGCTGCGGCTCGCCATCGAGCAGACCATTCTCGCGCTGGGCCGAAGTAGGGCGAATTCGATCATGCTCGGTACCCATTCGGCACGCGAGCGGCTGGCGGGTTTTCTGCTCGCCATGTTCGAACGCGGAGCCTGCCATCGCGCTTCGCCCGAGACGATCCGCCTGCCGATGTCGCGAGCCGAGATCTCCGACAGTCTGGGCCTGACGATCGAAACGGTCAGCCGCCAGTTCAGCGAGATGCGAAACCTTGGCCTGATCGAGACGACCGGCAGGTCGATCGTGACCGTCCGCGATTGGGAAGGCCTTGCCCATGCGGCGGGGCATATGCCTGCCGCGGCATAAAATTTCCCAAATTTGATCTCGATCAATGCGTGCGAGTCCGGGCCGCCTTAACCGGCCGCCAAACGGAAGGGACCATTCATGAAAATCGAAGCAGCGCTGGGACGGGTCGGACTGTGGTTTGTCCTGCTTCTCCTGTCACTTGCCGTCGCCGTGAACGCCGTGGATACCGGCTTTGCAGCGCAGGCCGTGATCATCGCCGTGATCGCTTTTGTGATGATCTGGGTGACTGCAGGACGGTTCGATCCCATTGGCGGTGGCCGGACGTTCTTCAAGATGCCCGAGACGCCGTCGGCCTACGACGACGAGATCGTTCGCTGGGGCGCGATCGCGACGATGTTCTGGGGTGTGGTCGGCCTGCTCGCGGGCGTCTTCATCGCCTCACAGATGGCGTTCCCCTGGCTCAACGTGGAACCCTACCTCAATTTCGGTCGCTTGCGCCCGCTGCACACCTCAGCGGTGATCTTCGCGTTTGGCGGCAACGCGCTGCTGGCGACCAGTTTCTACGTCGTGCAGCGCACCTGCCGCACGCAGCTGGCGCTGCCCAGCCTCGCGCGGTTCGTGTTCTGGGGCTACCAGCTGTTCATCGTGCTCGCGGCGACCGGCTATGTCTTGGGCGTCACCCAGTCCAAGGAATATGCCGAGCCCGAATGGTACGTCGATATCTGGCTGACGATTGTGTGGGTCGCCTATCTGGCGGTGTTCGTCGGCACGCTGCTGAAGCGCAATGAACCGCACATCTACGTCGCCAACTGGTTCTACCTCGCCTTCATCGTGACCGTCGCGATGCTGCACGTGGTCAACAATCTGGCCGTGCCCGTCAGTTTCCTCGGCTCGCGCAGCTACAGCGCGTTCGCAGGGGTGCAGGATGCGCTGACGCAGTGGTGGTACGGCCATAACGCGGTCGGCTTCTTCCTCACCGCCGGGTTCCTGGCGATGATGTACTACTTCGTGCCCAAGCAGGCCGAGCGGCCGATCTACTCCTATCGCCTGTCGATCATCCACTTCTGGTCGCTGATCTTCCTCTACATCTGGGCGGGGCCCCACCACCTGCACTACACCGCGCTGCCCGACTGGGCGCAGACGCTGGGCATGGTGTTCTCGATCATGCTGTGGATGCCCAGCTGGGGCGGGATGATCAACGGTCTGATGACCCTGAACGGGGCATGGGACAAGGTCCGCACCGATCCGATCATCCGCATGATGGTGATGGCGCTAGCCTTTTACGGGATGAGCACCTTCGAAGGGCCGATGCTGTCGATCAAGGCGGTCAACAGCCTCAGCCATTATACCGACTGGACCATCGGCCACGTCCATTCCGGCGCGCTGGGATGGAACGGGATGATCACCTTCGCCTGCCTTTACTACCTGTTCCCGCGCCTGTGGAAGCGTGAGCGGATGTACTCGCTGCGGATGATCAACTGGCACTTCTGGCTCGCGACGCTGGGGATCGTCTTCTACGCCTCCAGCATGTGGGTGGCGGGGATCACCCAGGGCCTCATGTGGCGCGAATACGGGCCCGACGGTTACCTGGTGAACAGCTTCGCCGACACGGTCGCCGCGCTGCACCCGATGTATATCCTGCGGATGACGGGCGGTCTCATGTACCTCTCCGGCGCGCTGGTGATGACCTTCAACGTCTGGATGACGCTGGCCGGAAAGCTGCGCGACGAAGCGCCCATGACCAGCGCCGCCTACGACCCCGACAAAGACAAGCCGATCGTCGATGCGCGCCCCGACAGCGTGCCGGCCGAATAGGAACCTGCCATGAGCCTGACCGAGCAACACAAGAAGCTGGAACGCAACATCACGCTGCTCGCCGTGGCGACCCTGGTAACGGTCGCGATCGGCGGGGTGGTGGAAATCGCGCCCCTGTTCTGGATCGACAACACGATCGAGGAAGTGGAAGGCGTGCGCCCCTACAGCCCGCTGGAACAGGCGGGGCGCGACATCTACATCCGCGAAGGGTGCTATTCGTGCCACAGCCAGATGATCCGCCCCTTCCGCGACGAGGTGGAGCGTTACGGCCACTACAGCCTCGCTGCCGAAAGCATGTACGACCATCCCTTCCAGTGGGGGTCGAAGCGGACCGGGCCCGACCTTGCCCGCGTGGGCGGCCGCTATTCGGACGAATGGCACATCCAGCACCTCACCAACCCGCAAAGCGTGGTCCCCGAAAGCATCATGCCCAAATACGGCTTTCTCGCCGAGCGCGGTCTCAAGATCGCCGACGCCGAGGCAATGCTGCACGCGCTGCAGCTGGTCGGCGTTCCCTATACCGACCGTGACCTCGAACAGGCCGAGGCGGATCTCTACGCGCAGGCCGATCCCAATGTCGACGCGGGCGACCTGACCCAGCGCTACCCCAAGGCGCAGGTACGCGACTTCGACGGCGATCCCGACCGCGTGACCGAGATGGATGCGCTGATCGCCTACCTCCAGATGCTGGGCACGCTGGTCGATTTCGAGGCCGGCGCTCCGCTGGAAGAGCTGGCGCAGGAGAAGGGACGATGACCTTTTACGAGGAACTGCGTCACTTTGCCGACAGCATCGGCCTGGCCGCCATGCTGGTGTTCTATCTGACCTTGTGCCTGTGGCCGTTCCGCCCCGGCGGGAAGCGCAGCATCGACAAGGCAGCCCATTCGATTTTCGAGGACGATACCGATGGCGAATAAGCGCATCGACGCACCGACCGGAACCGAAACCGTCGGCCACGAGTGGGACGGGATCGAGGAACTGAACACGCCGCTGCCCCGGTGGTGGCTGTGGACCTTCTACCTCACGATCATCTTCGCGATCGTCTACGTCGTGCTCTACCCGGCATGGCCGATGGTCGACAAGGCGACCGCCGGCGTGCTCGGCTGGTCGAGCCGCGGCGAACTGGCCAAGGAAATCAGCGTAGCCGATCAGGCGCAGCAGGGTTTCCGCGACCAGCTGGCACAGATCCCGATCGAGCGGCTGCCCGATAACAGCGATCTGATGGCCCGGGCGGTCGCCGGTGGGCGCGCAGCGTTCCAGGTCAATTGCAGCCAGTGCCACGGGTCCGGCGCCGGGGGCGACCAGAAGCTCGGCTATCCCAACCTCAACGACGATGCCTGGCTGTGGGGCGGCGACCTGAAGGCGATCGAATACACGATCACGCACGGGGTGCGCTGGGCCGGAGACGACCAGACCCGCCAGAGCCAGATGCCGCCGTTCGAAGGCGCGTTCGACGATGCCCAGCTAAATGCTGTCGTCGATCATGTCCTCTCGCTCAGCGGCAAGGCCCAGCCGAACGCGGCGGGTGCGCAGACCTTCGCCGACAACTGCGCCGCCTGCCATGGCCCGAACGGCGGCGGCGGGCGAGAATTCGGTGCCGCACGGCTGAACGATGCGATCTGGCTGCGCGGCAGCGACCGCGCGGACCTCAAGCGGCAGATCCTCAACCCGCGCATGGGCGCGATGCCCGCCTGGGGGCAGCGGCTCGATCCGGTGACGATCAAGATGCTCGCCGCTTATGTCCATTCACTCGGGGGAGGCGAAGACTTCGTAGAGGTCGCGAAAGATCACGAGGTGAAGGTCGATGAACAACCCTGACACCTCAGACGAACGGGGCGATCCCACGGTCGTTCTGGAAGACGGGGTCGCCAAGACCAACGATCCCGTCTCCAGCGCGGTAGCCCGGCCCGGCGCGACGACGCGGCGGCACGAACCCGGCGAGCCGCCGCGCATGCAGATCCCCGAAAAGCTCTACGAAAAGCGCAAGGCGGTCCACAACAAGCGGATCGACGGACCCTTCCGCCGGTTCAAGTGGCTCGTCATGTTCGTCACGCTGGCGATCTATTACGGCACCCCGTGGATCAGGTGGGATCGCGGGCCCTTCGCGCCCGATCAGGCGGTGCTGGTCGATCTCGCCAACCGCCGCTTCTACATGTTCGGCATCGAGATCTGGCCGCACGAATTCTACTTCGTCGCCGGCCTGCTGATCATGGCGGGGATCGGCCTGTTCCTCGTCACCAGCGCGGTCGGCCGGGCGTGGTGCGGCTATGCCTGCCCGCAGACCGTGTGGACCGACCTGTTTCAGCATATCGACCGCTTCGTCGACGGTGACCGCAATGCACGCGCGCGGCTCGACAAGGCACCGTGGGGGCCGAAGAAGATCGCGCGGCGCGGCTTCAAGTGGTCGATCTACCTCGCGATCAGCCTGGCGACGGGTGGCGCGTGGATCCTCTATTTCGCCGATGCGCCGACGCTCTTCTTCGATTTCTTTACCGGGCAGGCCGCACCGGTCGCCTACATCACCGTGGGCATCCTGACGCTGACCACCTTCACGCTGGGCGGCTTCATGCGCGAACAGGTGTGCATCTACATGTGCCCCTGGCCACGCATCCAGACGGCGATGATGGACGAAAAATCGCTGCTGGTGACCTACAAGGACTGGCGCGGCGAACCGCGCGGAAGCGTCAAGAAGGCAGCGAAGAACCCGGACCAATTCGGCGACTGCATCGACTGTACCCAGTGCGTGCAGGTGTGCCCGACGGGGATCGATATCCGCGAGGGACCGCAGATCGGGTGCATCACCTGCGGGCTGTGTATCGATGCCTGCGATCGGGTCATGGATGACATCGGACGCCCGCGCGGACTGATTGATTACGCGACGCTTGAGGATTGCGAGCGTGAAGCGACCGGTGGCGCAGTGAAATCGCCCTGGCGCACGCTACTGCGGCCGCGAACGATTGCGTATTCGATGATCTGGGCTGGGATCGGCGGAGCACTGCTGTTCGCGCTGGGTACGCGCAGCCATACCGAACTGACCGTCGCCCCCGATCGCAACCCGCCCTTCATGCTGTTGTCGGATGGTTCGGTGCGCAATTCCTACACGCTCAAACTGCGCAATATGGAAAGCCGCCCGCGCGAGATGGAAATCGCGGTCGAGGGCCTGCCGGAGGGCGTGATGTGGACCGACACGATCAGGCGCGACGAGGCATCACCGGCACAAAGGGTAACGGTGCCGGCCGACCTGGTGCGGCAGGTGCGCGCCTATGTCGCCGTTCCCGAGGGTGCGGCATCGCAGCAGTTCACCTTCCGTGTCACCTCGCTCGATGCGCAGCGCGAGACCGATACCGTCCAGACCCGCTTCGATGCGCCGGAGGAAGAATGATGCAGCGTCCCTTCACCGGTAAACACATGGCCGCGATACTGGTCGGCGGTTTCGCGATTGTGATCGCTGTCAATTTCTACATGGCATCACTGGCTGTCGGCGGGTTCGGTGGCGTCGTGGTCGAAAACTCCTACGTCGCGAGCCAGAAGTTCAACGGGTGGCTGGAGGACGCGCGGGCTGCCGAAGAGCTCGGCTATTCGGCAAAATTGTCCCGCGCTGAGGACGGACGGCTCATCGTGACCACCACGGGCGTTCCGGGCAACGTAAAGCTATCGGCCAGTCTACGCAGGCCGCTTGGCCAGCCTGAGGACCGTGCGATGACTTTCGAGAGGCTCGCTGACGAGACTTATACCTCGACCGATACCTTGCCGTCCGGCCGCTGGATCGCACGCCTCGCAATTGAGCACGGCGACACGCGCTGGGTCGAAGAAACGGAGCTGCAATGAACGCTCCGCTCGCCCGAGGACTGATCGATGGCGCACGGGTCATGGACAGCCGCTTTACGGTTCCGGGCATGCGCTGTGCCGGCTGCATCGCGAAGGTCGAGCGCGGGCTGGCGGGAATCGACGGTGTCGAAGCAGCGCGAGTCAATTTTTCATCCAAGCGGGTTGCGGTCCGGCACAACGAGGGTTTGACCGAACTGGACTTGGTCGAGGCAATTCAAAAGATCGGGTTCGAAGCCCAGAAGGTTGCCGACAACCCGCTGGCGACGGACGATCGGGAGAGCAAGGTCTTGATGCGCGCTCTGGCCGTGGCGGGTTTTGGTATGATGAACATCATGCTGCTCTCGGTCAGCGTGTGGTCGGGCGCGGGCGGCGTGACGCGCGAGCTGTTTCACTGGCTGTCCGCGCTTATCGCTGTGCCTGTCGTGGCCTATTCCGGCCGCCCTTTCTTCGAAAGCGCTGCCATGGCCCTGCGTCACCGCAGGACGAACATGGACGTACCGATCTCGATCGGCGTCCTGCTGGCAACGGGCCTGAGCATCTTCGAGACGGTGACCGGTGGGGAGCATGCCTATTTCGACGGCGCAGTGATGCTGCTGTTCTTCCTGCTTGCCGGTCGGGCGCTCGATGCGGTGATGCGCAACAAGACGCGTGCGGGCATCGGTGCCTTGCTCTCGCGGATGGGAAAAAGCGCGACGGTCCTGGAAGGCAACGGCGCGCACCGGAGGCTAGCCGCGGAAGATCTAGAACCCGCCATGCTGATGCTGGTGGCGGCCGGAGAGGCGCTGGCGGCAGACGGTGTCATCGAAGAGGGCTCGACCACGCTCGACAACGCCATGCTGACCGGAGAGAGCACACCGGAGGGGGTGCGGCAGGGCGATCTCGTCCATGCGGGCGCCATCAACCTCGGCAATCCCGTGCAGGTGCGGGTAACGGCGGCAGCTTCCGACACGGCGCTCGCGGAAATCGCCCAGCTGATGGAGGAAGCAGGGCAGTCACGAAGCAGCTATGTCCGCATCGCTGACCGTGCGTCCCGTCTTTATGCTCCGGCCGTCCATTCGCTCGCCCTGTTGGCCTTTGCAGGGTGGATGTTCGCGGGGGCCGGCTGGCACCAGTCGCTGATCATAGCGATAGCAGTGCTCATCATTACCTGCCCTTGCGCCATGGGCCTTGCCGTACCAGCCGCGCAGGTGGTGGCTTCGGGCGCGCTCGCGAAACGCGGAATGCTGGTCAAGGACGGAAGCGCTCTCGAGCGATTGGCGGAAGTCGATGTCGCCCTGTTCGACAAGACGGGCACGCTGACACTGGGCGAGCCGGTACCGCAACTCGATCACCTCACCACATACCAGACTTCGGTCGCGCTCGCCTTGGCGCGCAGCAGCAGGCACCCGCTGAGCAAGGGAATAACGAAGATGTTCGAAGCGGAAGGGATCGTGCCTGCAACATTGTCCGAGCTGCGGGAAGAAACTGGCCTTGGTATCCTGGCGCGCAGCGGTGACACGCCGGTCGCGCTCGTTCGCCCTCAGAATGCCGGCGACCACATCGCAACCAGCCTGCAGATCGGCGATGAGAACATCAACGTCGCCTTTATCGACCCGCTGCGCGAAGATGCCGCAGAAGCTCTTGCTGCACTGGACCGCGAGGGCGTTGGTGCCTCGATCGTATCGGGCGACAGGGTGGGACCGGTTGAGGCGATAGCGACGAAGCTGGGCATCTCCGCGCAAGCCGAACTGCTTCCCGATGCCAAGCTGCGCTTGCTCGAAGGGCTAAGGTCCGAAGGATACAGGCCGCTGATGGTCGGTGACGGTATAAACGACGGGCCCGCTTTGGCCGCGGCCCACGCATCGATCGCGCCGGGAAGCGCCAGCGATGTGAGTCAGCAGGCAGCCGACGCGGTTTTTCTTGGCAAGACGCTCATGCCGGTCGCGATGGCCGTACGTGTCGCGCGCAAGACCATGGTCATCGTGCGCCAGAACTTCGCATTCGCAATAACCTATAACGTCTTTGCGGTACCTCTGGCGCTGGCAGGCATGGTCACGCCGCTCATTGCCGCGGTCGCAATGTCGCTGAGTTCGCTGGTGGTCGTGGGCAATTCGCTCCGCCTAGCCAAGGCTGCGCAATGAGCGGTCTGGCCTTTCTGATCCCAATCGCACTTGGTCTGGGGTTGCTGGGTTTGGCGGCGTTCTTCTGGGCCATGCGCAGGGGCCAGTTCGAGGATCTGGACGGTGCCGCCCATCGCATCCTGATCGACGAAGACGAAGAGGAAGGTGAGCGATGAGCTTCGCTTCGCTTGCCGCACTGTGCGCCCTCTTGCCGCTGGCGATGGGACCACTGCCCGCTGCCGACTCAAAAATTACGGCCAAGCTATGCGGCGGCGGGCTTTTCGAGATCCCGATCAAGCGCAAGTCGCCCGCCGATCCGCCTTGTTCTGCAAAAGCTTGCCATACCGGATCGTGCCGCAAGAGATTTGATCTGGCTCAATGACCGATCTCCATCGCCGGCCCATCAGGGCTGCCATGTGGACTTATTACCCAGACCTCCTCGCAAAGCCCGTTCCCCGCTATACGAGCTACCCCACCGCTGCAGAATTCGTTGAGCTCGATCCAGACCCCTGCCGGCAGGCCCTGCGCCACGCAGAGGGCGACGTCTCGCTCTACATTCATATCCCGTTCTGCGAGAAAATCTGCTTTTACTGCGGCTGCAACACGGCAGCTGCAGGACGGCGTCAGCGGCTGGAATCCTACCTTAATGCTCTCCATCGCGAGATCGTCCACGTCGCATCGCTCCTCCCACCATCGACCCGCGTCAGGCGCATCGCATTTGGCGGCGGCAGCCCCAATGCCCTCGACCCGGATCATTTCCAGCGCTTGGTCGATGCACTATTCTTCAACTTTGCCGCGCCCAATCCCACTATGTCCATCGAACTAGATCCGCGCACGATGACGCGCGAGTGGGCTGCGGCGATCGAGCGTGTCGGCATCGAACGTGCTAGCCTCGGCGTGCAGACGTTCGCGACCCATTGCCAGGAAGCTATCGGGCGCGTCCAGTCGGAAGACTGCATCGTTCAAACAGTCGACTGGCTGCGCGATGCGGGCGTTACCTCGCTCAATTTCGACCTCATGTACGGACTTCCCGGCCAGTCGATGCACGACCTTAACGACAGCTTCCAGCGCACTCGCGTGCTCGGCGCAGACCGCGTGGCC
>CATMNW010000071.1 GCA_950071875.1 uncultured Erythrobacteraceae bacterium
CATCACCATCGGCGACCTCGTGAAGAACGCCCTGCGTATGCGTCCCGACCGGATCATCCTGGGCGAAATCCGTGGCGCAGAATGTTTCGACCTTCTGGCCGCCATGAACACGGGCCACGACGGTTCCATGTGTACGCTTCACGCCAACAGCCCGCGCGAATGCCTCGGCCGTATGGAAAACATGATCCTGATGGGCGACATCAAGATCCCGAAGGAAGCCATCAGCCGGCAGATCGCCGAATCAGTCGACCTGATCGTGCAGGTGAAGCGCCTTCGCGACGGTTCGCGCCGCACCACCAACATCACCGAAGTAATCGGGATGGAAGGCGACGTCATCGTGACGCAGGAACTGTTCAAGTTCGAATATCTCGACGAAAGTGACGACGGCAAGATCATCGGCCAGTTCGCTTCATCGGGCCTGCGGCCCTACACGCTGGAAAAGGCGCGCCAGTTCGGTTTCGACCAGGCCTATCTGGAAGCCTGCCTCTAAGGGGCACGTCACCGATTCTCGATCTGTGAGATCCTGCTGCACACCAGCAGGACAATTGGGCGCGTTTCTACAATCGCGGGACCGCGTCGTGGTCTAATCCCTGCCCCCGAAGGGTAGGACGATGCCATGTTGAACAGGTCCGTATTTTCGACGGTTTTGCCAGTGCGCCGCAAGCCCGCGATCCCAGCGCCCGATACCGGAGAGCGCTTCGAGGCGCTTTACTTGCGCAGTTTCGACCGCATGCAGAAACGCGCCTCCACGCGCTAGGCCTGCATTATGGCCGGCAGGGAGAGCGCAAGCAGACCGCCGCCGATCACCATGAACATCAGGAACAGGCCGGTCCACGGCACCCAGCCGACGCGATTGATCTCGCGGCGCTTGAGCCTTCTGCGTTCCATCACAAGGCACAGCAGCGCAGCGACGAGCATTCCGGCGCCCCAATAGGCGGCCAGTTCAGCATCGCTGGCGAACAGAAGGAATTCCGGTTCTTTCACGTCGCGGCATATGGGTGCGCACATCGGCCTGTGCAACGCACGCGGGAACCGCGCTGGTCGTTCTTCGTTGAAGCATTCGGAAACCCGAACCCGGCCCTTTGCAAAGGAAGCGAATAATGCTCAAGAAACTCATGCTTGCCCTTGGCATCACCACGATGACCCTGACCGCAGCAGCGTGCAACACGGTACGCGGTGCCGGTTCCGACCTCCAGTCGGCTGCAAACACGGTCGACGACGCAACCTGAGCAGGTTCGCCTCGATATAGCAAAAACGCCCGCCCCCACCGGCGGGCGTTTTCGTATCCGGCGTCAGCGTTGGCGATACACCAGTGTAAGGTTGTTGGCCGGCATTTCATGGCGAGCAGTCCGGAGGAAACCGTGGACAGTGCCCAAAATATCGAGATCGGACACGTCGCGTAGACCCCAGTCGGGATCGCGCGTGCGCAGGCTTAGATCGAATTCGCGATTGGAGGCCGCCAGTTCTCCGTCAGCTTCGACAAACGGCCCGTAGAGCACCAATGGCGATCCGCTGCCGAGTATGCGCCCTGCCCCTTCGAACAGGCCTTCGGTTGCCGCCCAGGGGCTGATGTGAACCATGTTTACGCAAACTACCGCATCGGCCCTGTCGACGGGCCACGCTGGCTTACCTGCGTCGAGTGGCACTGCAGGCCGGAGGTTCTGCAAACCGGCTTCCCGTGCCCATGCGTCCACCGACGCAAGGGCTTCAGACTCCACATCGCTTGGTTGCCATTGCAGGTCGGGGAACCGGCGCGACATGAAAACGGCGTGTTCGCCCGATCCGCTGGCAATCTCGAGGACCAGCCCCTGCTGCGGCAATTCCAGTTCGAGCACTTCTGCCAGAGGGCCGGAATTGCGCGCAGTCGCGGGCGCATGACGCTTCATTGCGATGCTCTTAGTTTACCTGACGCTCGCGCCCTTCCCAGTACGGGGCGCGAAGCTCGCGGCGCAGGATCTTCCCGCTAGCGTTGCGGGGCATGACGTCGATCACATCGACCGATTTCGGCACCTTGAACCCCGCCAGCCGTTCCCGCGTAAACGTGATGATGTCTGCAGGATCGATGGCGCAGCCCGGTTTGGGTACGACGCAAGCCTTCACCGCCTCCCCCCATGTATCGTCGGGTACGCCCACCACTGCGACCTCTCCCACGCTGGGGTGGCCATAGATGGCGCTTTCGACCTGTGCGGGATAAACATTCTCGCCGCCGGAAATGATCATGTCCTTGATACGGTCCTGGATGTACACATAACCGTCTTCGTCCATGTAGGCGGCATCGCCCGTATGCATCCAGCCGTCCTTCAATGCGCTTGTCGTCGCGTCGGGCAGGTTCCAGTATCCGATCATGTTCGACGGGCTCTTGCAGATAAGCTCGCCCACCTCGCCGTGCGGCAAATCGTTACCATCCTCGTCCACGACCTTCAGTTCAGCGCCAGGCACCGCCTTGCCCGCGGATTTCATGCGCTGGTTTCCTTCCAGCGTGTGATCGTCGGGCGGCAACATGGCGATGGTGCCGGTGGTTTCGGTCATGCCGTAGCACTGCAGAAAGCCTGCCCCGGGGATGGTCTGGACAGCTTCGCGCAGCAGATCCAGCGGGATCGGTGCCGCCCCGTACATCACGTATTTCACAGCCGACATGTCGGTGTCTTTCGCACGCGGGTGCTGGATGACCATCTGCAGGGCCGCAGGTACGATGAACAGTCGCGTTATACCCTGCTCGAATGCGTCAAGCACACCTTCGGGCGTGAATTCGGCCTGCACGATACCGCGAATACCGGCCGCAAGGGCCATGATGCCGAGACCCGTGCCACCGATATGTGCGCAGGGCATGCAGATCAGTATCGCTTCGTCGTCGTCCCAGCTCGACCATGGCTGCGCGGCTTCCTCTGCCGGTTGGCGAAGCGAAAACAGGTTCGCATTCGTCAGCACCGCGCCCTTCGGATTTCCAGTGGTACCAGAGGTATAAAGCTGGAGCACGGCGTCATCCGGCCCCGCTCCCTCGAAGTCATCCGCAGGGGCCGCATCTATGGCCGATTGGGCGGCAGCCGTACTGATGGCCTCGGGCGGATTGTCCATTTGCCCGCAAGCCTTGGCGGCAAGGTCTTCCAGCCCGTTATCGGTGAAAAGCAGGCGGGCACCGGTATCGCCCAGGATATAGGCGACTTCCGGCGCGGCCAGTCGCCAGCCGATCGGTACCATCACTACGCCCATACGCGCAGCGGAATAGAACAGTTCGAAATAATGGCGCGCATTCTTGCCGAGCCACGCGATCCGGTCGCCTTTGGAAAGGCCGTGCGATTTGAGCATGGCGACGATCCGCCGTGATCGTTCTTCGAGCTGGGCAAAGGTGAGCGCGTCACCGTCCTGCTCCAGAGCGACCTGATCGGGCTTCTCTTCCGCCCAGTGCCTGATGAGCTCATCGAATGTGAGCTTGCCGGTGTCTACCATATGTCCTCTCCGCTGTTTTCAGCTATCGAGAGGTATCATGACAGGTCAGTTGCTACGCGCAACCCAATTTCGACGCACGATTATTGCCAGCGGCCTTGTGCACGGGCGCGCTTCTCGCGAACGAAAAGCCACACCAGCAGACCGAGCGGACCTGCGACGAATGTCGCCAGCAGGATCGGGGCCTGCAGCAGACGCGAAAACTGCTTCGAATCCGCATCGCGCGCGATCCACAGCCCGACAAAGAGATCGAACGCCAGGTAGTGGACCCAGCCGATAGTCACCCCGCCGTCGCTAGCAAAGATCGACCGCACGCCTTCAATGGTGGTGAAATCGGCCGAACCGCCCGGCCCGACCGGATCGATCCCGCCTGACAAGATGCCCACCATAGCGACCACATAGGTCAGGCACAGCAAACCGACCCCTGCATAGAGGATCGCGGCCAGTAGAGCCGGCCACCGCGGCAGCAGGATCAGTGCGGCCCACATGACCAGCGCCAGGAGATTGGCGATCCCGAAAACCGTTTCCCACATCGGCTAGTCCTCCCGCTCGATCTGGGGCAGCGTTTTCGCTGCTCTCAGAATGGCATCATTGTCATGCACGAAACGGCCCCTTGCTGCGCGCTTGGCCAGTGCCAGGGCAGCCTGGGCCACATGTTCGGCCCTGATCCCCCGATACGCGCGGTATTTGCCGTGCAGGAACAGGTTGGCGACAGGTGCCAATGCAATGCCGATCCGTTCAGCGGGACGATGGTCATCGTTGCGTGCACCCCGCAGCAGTCCGGGCCGCAGTATATCCAGACGGTCGAAGCGCAGCTTTGCAAGATCGCGTTCCACCTCGCCCTTCACGCGTAGGTAGAATGTCTTCGATGCGGTATCCGCACCGACCGAGCTGACATGGACGAAACGCTCGACGCCCAGGTCCTTCGCTGCACGCGCCGTATCGAGCACCAGATGCTGGTCGACGGCGCGAAACGCCGCTTCGTCCTCGCCGGCTTTCTTCCAGGTCGTGCCCAGCGCGCATATCATTGCCTTGGGGCGAACCGCCTCGATGACCTCACCCCACTTTTCCGGTTCGGCGACAAACAGTTCCATGCGGATCCCGCGCGGCAGTCTGGCTTCGCGGCGGGCAATGCCGGTCAAACGCACGTCCTCGCGTCCGATGCACTGCTCGATCACGGTCATGCCGATCAATCCGGTCGCGCCGACAATCGCGATACGGATGGCCTCAGACATTGCTCAACCCTTCGGGAGCGCGGCCATAGATGCGGCGGCACTGATCGATTGCATAGCGATCGGTCATGCCGGCGATGAAATCCGCGATATGGCGGCTGCGTTCAGGTTCCCGGGCCGGAAGACTGCCGAGCCAGCTTTCGGGCAGCGTAGCAGGGTCCTGCTGGTAGGCTGCAAACAGGCGCGATACGACATCGCGCGCTTTCTCCGCCGTGGCGAGTTGTTCGTCATGGTAATAAAGCCGGTCATACATGAAGCGTTTCAGCTGGCGTTCCTGCTCCGCCATAGGTGGCGAGAACCCGGCCAGTTGCCGCCCCGCCCCGCGCACATCCTCGACGCTTGTCATGCCCTTCACCTGCTCGCGCGTGTGTTCGAGCATGTCGTTCACCATCAGGCCGATCTGCGTTCGCACCAGTTCGCGTTGCTGCCGATCCCGCGGCGCATGGGGAAAGCGCCTTTCCACCGCGCGCCACTGATCGGCGAGCCAGTCGAGCGCAAGGAGATCGTCGAGTTCGAGGAAGCCTGCCCGCAGGCCATCATCGATATCGTGATTGTCGTAGGCGATATCGTCGGAAATTGCCGCGACCTGCGCTTCGAGCGAAGGCCAGGTTGCAAGATCCAGCGGGAACGCCCGATCGATTTCCGCAAGCGCCCAGTTGGGCGCGTTGATCGGTCCGTTGTGCTTGGCCAGGCCTTCGAGCGTTTCCCATGTGAGGTTCAGCCCGTCATGGTCGCAATACGGGCTCTCGAGCCGCGCCAGCGTGCGCAGTCCTTGCGCATTGTGATCGTACCCGCCCGCGTGGACCATCGCTTCTTCCAGCGCCTTTTCCCCGGCATGGCCGAACGGCGGATGGCCGATGTCGTGGCCAAGGCAAAGCGCCTCGGTCAGATCTTCATCCAGGCCGAGTTCCCGCGCGAGTACGCGCCCGATCTGTGCCACTTCAATGCTGTGGGTCAGGCGGGTTCGGTAATGGTCGCCGTCTGGCGAAATGAAGACCTGCGTTTTCGAGCGCAGGCGCCGGAATGCGATGGAATGGACGATGCGATCCCGGTCGCGCTGGAATTCGCTGCGAGGCCCGCGCGATCCTTCACGTTCTTCGCTGAATTCGCGGCCCCGGCTGGCAGCTGGATCGGAAGCGTATGGAGCTCTGTGCATAGAGGCGCGAGGCTTAGGTCAGCGCGTGCGGGGCGACAACGTGAACGAAATGCGAACGCGGGCGATTATCGGCGAAAAGACACAGCATTACGCCGAGAACCGCTCTGTTCTCACCGATGGCTGGGCGTGGTGCTTGAAGGCCGGCGGTCCGATCTGTCGAACCGCCAGTTACCTGTCATTCGAGAATCCAGTCCGCGGCCGCGCGGCAGTGAATATCGGTGGAATCGAAGACCGGAAGGACGTTGGCGTCGGTATCGACCACCAGCTCCAGCTCGGTGCAGGCGAGCACGATGGCATCGGCGCCCTCTTTTTCCTTCATCGTGATGACGGTTTTCAATGCGCGTTCGGCATCGCGCGTGACGCGGCCGAGCATCAATTCCTTGTAGATGATCCCGTCAATCAGTTCGACATCGGCTTCGTCGGGGGCAAGCAGGTTGACCCCGTGATCGACAAGCCGCTGGCGATAGAAGTTTTCGGTCATCACGAACCGCGTGCCAAGCAGCGCCGCGCTTTCGCATTCCGCTTCTTCCATCGCCTTGCCGACACTGTCGGCGATGTGGAGGATGGGAATGGAAACCGCTTCGGTCAGCCGGTCGTAAACCTTGTGCATGGTGTTGGCAGCGATCACGATGCCTTCCGCCCCTGCAGTTTCCAGGCGACGGGCCGATTCCACCAGTATCGCTGCGATCGCATCCCAGTCGTCGGCATTCTTGGCAGCGGCCACCGGCGCATAATCGAGGCTTTCGATCAGCAGCGGCGGGCTCGCCATCGGAGACGCACGCTTCTGCACGAACTTGTTGATCCGTTCGTAGTAAGCGCGGGTCGAGATCCAGCTCATACCCCCAATAATTCCAAGCTTGCGCAAGCGCCTTGTCCCTTTTTCCGCCCTGTTTCCGCTTGATCGCGGATTTTTCCGCGCATCAGCCGGTTAGAACGGCCCGATCAAGAGGCGGTTCCACCTGTTCTCGGAACATTTGTAGCAAGGACTTTGCCAAGCCACGACCGCAAATCGGCGGCACTGCGCTCGGGCGCTTCCTCCATCGGGATATGGCCAATGCCGGGGTAATGAACCAGCTTCGCATTCGGCAGGTGATCCATGTACCAGCCCGCCGCCTCGTAAGGAATGAGCGCGTCCTCCTCGCCCCACATCACCAGTGTCGGAACGGTTACCTTGGACACGGCCTCTGGCGAAAAGCTTTGGCGCGGTGTCGCGAAACGCTGGCGCGTTGCATCGCGATTTCCCGGATAGCGCGCCATTTCCCAGTACCGGTCGACAGCTTCGGGCGTGACGATTTTCTGGTTGCTGACGCTTTGCGAAAGGCTGCGTTCTACCAGCGAACGCGGCAGGAACTGGCTCATGACATTGCCGACCCCGGGCATGGCGGCCAGCCTGAACGCCAAATTGCCGCCACCTTCACGCTCGACCGGCGCGCCGCTCGCGTCGACAAGGATCAATGCCTCCAGCCGTTCCGGATTGGAAATCGCGTAACCCATGGCAATTGCCCCACCCATCGAATTGCCCGCCAGGGCAAAACGCTGAACGCCCAAGGCATCTGCAACCGCATCGATATCGGCATGGAACCCGTCGAGCGAATAGTTACCGTCGGGCGCGGGTCCGGTCAGACCATGGCCGCGCTGGTCGAAGCGGATCACGCGATAGTCGTTCTTCAGCGCATCGGCCCATTGTTGCCAGGTAAGCAGGTCCGCGTTCGAACCGTGAAGGAGCATGACGACAGGGGCATCGCGCGGGCCTTCGTCGCGCACATGGATGCGCCGGTCGCCATCAATGGCCAGCACCTGCGAAGGCGGTGAGCCGCTCTTCGCGTACATTTCGTCGGGGTCGGTATCGGGCACGCGCAGGACGAAGAACGCCACTGCCAGCGCGAGCAGCAGCCCACCGAGAATTAGCCAGCGCCGCTTCACGGTGCCATCTCCTCGATCCAGCGGCGCACGATATCGAGCCCTTCCTCGTCAACGGTCGCCTTGCCGAGTTCGGGCATGGCAACGCCCGGCTCGGGGCTGCCCATGCGATAGGTCATGATGGAGCTATCGGGCGATCCCGGAACGATGTCGAACAGGTGCCCCCCTGCCCCGCGACCGGCGGCAACGGGGCGCTTGCCGATGCCTATCGCTTCGGGGCTCTGCTGCTCCCAGCGCAAGTCGAGGCCGCTGTTGGAGGCCGTCGCGCCGGGTCGGTGGCAATGCGCACAATTGACGTCGAGATAGCCACGAGCAGCAGCGGCAAGGTCCGCATCCTGACGCGATTCCCAGACGGGCAACTGATCCGCCCCGACAGGAATCGTGTCCAGATTTCCTGTTGCAACCATCTCGCCCAGCCAGTCATGCGATAGGTTCCGCGCCTTGGGACCGATTGGGACCACAGCCCCGTCGAGGCCGTGGCATTCCTTGCATTGGTTCTTGTTCGGCACACGGTAACTGATCGCTTCGCCGCCCGGTGTCGTGAGATCGAGCCGCGCCCCTGCAATCGCGAGGCGGGCATCGGTCTGTTCTTCGTTCCACAGATAGGGCAGCGCCAGCCAGCCATCGGGCCGGTGGAGCAGGACGCGCGTTTCGATCAGGCGGCGCTTCGCATCTTCGCCGAATGCGAATGTCTTTATCAGCGCCGCGCCGACCGGCATGTCGATCAGGCCTTCACCATCTGCGCGAAACTCCGTTCCCGCCGCGCGATAGACGAAACGCAGCTTATCCGCGCCATCGGAATAGAGCGGAGTATTCAGCCGGTAGGGATAGACATGGGGCACCGGCACTTGCCCGCCGAGATCGTCGAAAAATCCATAGTCGGACAATAGGCGCGGCATGCCGTCGGACAGGATCGCAGTATCGTTGACGTACTGAAGGGGCGGCGGCGTCGCGCGCACGGCCATGGCCCCCGCGAATGCGAGAATGGCTGCTGCCAGAACCGCAGCCCTGTTCATCCGCCAAGCCTTTCTTCGAGCGCGTCAGGCGCTCCGATCCCGCTGCGGTCGAAATCGGCTGCAGGCGCAGCAACATTCAATGGACCGGGCTGCGCACCGTCAAGGCCCTTGCCCGCTTGGGTCAGATTGAGGCTCCACCCCACGGTTCCGTCAACCGCGGCCAGTGATCCGAGCCCGTCCCACAACACCGGTGGAAGCTCTCTTCGACGGTGTCAGTCGGCTCACCGAGGCGGTCATCCTGAACCAGGAACCGGTTTTTCGGCAAACCCACACCTCGCTCTCTTCGCTCTTGAAGAAGAATCTCATGGAATTGGCTCCGTTCTTCACCGTGATCACTCTCTCCAATATCGAGGAGTATTCGGATCTCGGCCGTCGCAAGGAGTTGGTGGCACAACTCACAGCCGGCTCCACCTTTCATAGCCGGCTTCTGAACACCCAGACGCCGAAGTTCAGACCTCATCGTCCGTTCGACTTGCTGACCACCAGTATCATACAAAGGTTCGTGACAGCGCAGATTTGGGGCAAGCGCCTCATCACCGGACCCACCTTCTTGTCTCGCCTGCTTTTCCTCGCGATCAGTCTCGAGGTCTTCCGATTTTACTTGGAGACTTATAAACTGATGACCGACGAAAAGCATTATAGTCAGAGCGCGGTGGAGTGGTGCTTCGACTTCATGGAAAATGAGCTGCTCCATCACCACGACATTCTC
>CATMNW010000072.1 GCA_950071875.1 uncultured Erythrobacteraceae bacterium
GGGACGCGAATGACCTGTAGCAAGGGCCCGAACAATTCGATGTCCGGCCGTTCGTGAATATCGGTAGCGTCCAGGATGGACGGCGAAAGAAACGGCAGGCTCTCGTCAGGCCTTTTCATATGCATGATCGGGCGCCCGCCACGGTTCATGAGGGCCACGAAGCTTTCCGAAAGCAGGTCGGCCGTATCGTTGTCGATCACGCATCCCATGAACGGTTGCGGGTCTGCGAAAGGCTCGTCGACGATCAGTTTCTCGGCAAGGGCTTTCACTGCCGGAACGATCTTGTCGAACACCGAATCAACGACGATCAACCGGCGCGCCGCAGTGCAACGCTGACCTGCCGTGGTGAACGCGGATTGCACGATGGTCGCCGCGGCATCCTCGATCTTGGGCGTATCCAGCATCACGATCGGGTTGTTGCCGCCCATTTCCAGCGCAACGATCTTGCCCGGATCGGATGCAAGCTTGCGGTTGATCGCGATGCCTGCCCGCGCGGAACCGGTGAACAGGACGCCATCGATCATCCAGTGTTCGACCAGCGCCTGGCCCACTTCGACGCCGCCGTGAATACACTGGACGACGCCTTCGGGAATGTTCGCTTCGTGGAAGCACCGCGTAAGGAATTCACCGACAGCGGGTGTTTTCTCGCTGGGTTTGAAGATGACGCAATTGCCCGCGAGAAGGGCGGGGACGATATGCCCGTTGGGCAGGTGCGCGGGGAAATTGTACGGGCCAAGAACCGCCATCACGCCATGCGGCTTGTGGCGCAGGGCCGCCGTTCCCTGAAGGGCACTGTTGAGCTTCTTCATGCCCGTGCGTTCGGCATAAGCGGTGACCGATATTTCGACCTTGCCGATGACTGCTTCGACTTCGGTGCGGGCTTCCCACAAGGGCTTGCCTGTTTCGCGCGCGATCAGTTCTGCAAAGGCATCGGAATTCTTGCGCACGGCATTGGCAAAACGGCGCAGCTTTTCGATACGCTGGCCCAGCGATTGGCGGGCCCAGTCGCGCATCGCGTCGCGGGCGCGTTCGATCGCCTTGTCGACATCACCGGATTTGCCGTGCCAGATTTCCTTGCCAGTTGCGGGTTCGGTCGAGACCAGATCGGTCGCCATTACAGAGTTTCTATCCTCGCTTACGCCTTGAATGGCGCTCTAAGTGGTGAGTAACTAAGGCCGCGTCAATTCGTAGGTGTTTGTAACACTCAGGATTGCGCAGCGGCTATCGGGGCCTTGCCATGGGCATCGCCCATGCGGCGCAGGGCTGCCACCTTGGCGCGCAGCGGGTCCCAGTCGTCATGCTCGGCTATGGCGTCCCAAATAGCCTCCACTTCGTCGATCAGCATCGATTGGGGCGCATCGTCGGACCAGTAGGGATGATCCTGGCCAAGCGGGGTATAGCCTTCCAGCGCCGCAGCCAGATCCCCCTCGGCCCCGCGGCCGCCGCGGTGCGTGAAGAAAAAGGCGTCGGGCGAAATGCCGCTGGCGGACAGGGCTTTCTCGCTCGCCGCGACAACCGCAGCATTGGATTGCGGATCGCGGCTTTCCACGCCCAGTCGCCAGCACCAGCGCCGTCCGATGGCTTCCATGTAAGCCGGACCGAAACGCTCCATCGCTGCGATCAGCGGCGGGGCATCTGCCAGCAATCTCAGCGCGACAGCAAACTGACCGCAGTTCCAGTGCAGTGCTTCGGGCTGGCGTCCGAAGGCATACAGGCCCTGGTGATCGAAATAGGCTGCCGTGAAGGATGGATCCCACTGCGGCAGAAAACGCCACGGCCCATAATCGAAACTTTCCCCCGATATGTTCATGTTATCGGTATTCAGCACGCCATGCACAAACCCGGCGACCATCCAGCTGGCCGCCAGATCGGCAAGCCGTTCGACGACATTGTGCATCAATCGGACGGCAGGCTGGTCGCTACCTTCTGCACCATCAGGGGGAGGGGGGCCGGGAAATTGTTCGAGGCAGTAATCGACCAGGCTTGCCATGTGGTCGTGTTCTTCCAGTGCAAGCAGGCGCTGGAAGGTGCCGATGCGGATGTGCCCCTGGCTCAATCGGGTCATGACCGCGGAACGCGTGGGGCTGGGCTCGTCGCCGCGCCACAGCTCTTCGCCGGTTTCGACCACGCTGAAAGCCTTCGACGTATTGACGCCCAGCGCCTCGAGCATTTCGGTGGCGAGGATTTCCCGCACTGCGCCCTTCAGCGTAAGGCGGCCATCGCCATCGCGGCTCCACGGCGTCTGGCCCGATCCCTTGGTGCCGAGGTCGAGCAGGCGATCGCGGCTATCGCGCATCTGGGCGAAGAGAAATCCGCGCCCGTCACCGATTTCGGGATTGTACACGCGGAACTGGTGACCGTGATAGCGCAGGGCCAGAGGGCGGGGCAGGTTGCCTTCCAAAGGCGAGAAGCCGGCAAAATGCGTGAGCCATTCGTCATCCGTCAGTCCGTCGAGCCCGACGGTTGCTGCGTGCCGATCGTTGCGAAAACGCAGGCGGGCTTCGGGAAACCGTGCGGCATCGACCGGATCGCCGATCCAGTCGGCCAGCGTTAGGATGGGCGTGTCGGGGCGATAGCTCGCGGCTTGCGGTTCTTCGCGCATGCAGCGATAGTGGGCCGCATACTGGCCCGTTACAAGGGCACCGGCTCACGCGACGAGGGTTTCCGCCGCTATAATGGACAACAGCTTTACCGACCGGAACTGGCAAAGCGCCGACGGTCTCACACTTCATTTCCGCGAATATGGCGAGGCGGGCGATCGCCCGCCTGTCATCTGCCTTCACGGCCTGACCCGGAACCTGCGCGATTTCGACGCGCTCGCCCCTTTCATCGCGGAAAAGGGGTGGCGGGTCCTTGTGCCTTCGATGCGCGGTCGTGGGGAAAGCGCCTATTCGGACGATCCAGAAACCTATGCCCTGCCGACTTATGTCGCGGACCTGCTGGCTCTGCTGGAGCAGGAGAAGATCGAACGGTTCGTTTCCATCGGAACGTCCATGGGCGGATTGATGACGATGTTACTGGCGCAGTTTCAGCCCGGGACATTGGCAGGCGCATTGCTGAACGATGTCGGTCCCGAAATCGAAACCAGCGGGCTCGACGCGATCAAGTCCTACGTCGGCCAGGGGCGCAGCTACCCCACATGGATGCATGCAGCCCGTTCGCTGCAGGAAGTCCACGGTGCATCGTATCCCGGCTATGGCATCGAAGACTGGATCGCCATGGCGAAGCGCACGCTTGTCCTGTGCAACAACGGTCGCATCTCTTTCGATTACGACATGAAGATTGCCGAACCGATCCTGGCGGCCGACGATGCCGCCGCTCCGCCGGACCTGTGGCCCGCATTCGACGCGCTGGCGGACAAGCCTCTGGCCCTGTTGCGGGGCGAGTTGTCGCAACTGCTGTCGCGGGAATGTTTTGCCGAAATGCAGCAGCGCGCACCCGGCGCAATCGCTGCGACCGTTCCGAATGTCGGCCACGCGCCGACGCTGGACGAGACCGAGGCCCGAGAAGCGGTCGACAGTCTGCTGGCGCAAATCGCATGAATACCGCGCGCAGCGGGGGCGTGCCGCATATCCTGCACCTGCATTCGACCTTCGCCCCCGGCGGGAAGGAACTGCGCACGGTCCAGCTCATCAACGCGTTCGGCAGGAAGGCGCGTCACACGATCGTTTCGGCGGAACCCGAACGGCTGGGGGCAGCGGACAGGATCGCGAAGGGTATCGCGGTTTCGCTGCAGCCCGAATTCCCGAGCCTGAAGGGCCGCCCGACCCCCGGTCGCCTGCAGAAGATCGCCCAGGCGATGCAAGGGTATGATCTGATATGCACCTACAACTGGGGTGCGATGGATGCTGTCATGGCCCATACGCTGTTCAAGGACCTGCACGGGCTGGCACCGCTGATCCATCACGAAGACGGCTTCGATGAAAGCGAGCTCAGGAAGCTCAAGAAGCGGCGCACATGGTATCGCCGGATAGCTCTCGGCAAGGCAGCGGGGCTGGTGGTACCGTCGGAAAAGCTGGAGGAAATCGCCCTCGTCGACTGGCAACAGCCGATCGGCAGGGTGAAACACATTCCCAACGGCATCGACACCAAGGCATTTGCGATGCGCCCGAAGAAGGATGCCCTCCGCCTGATCAAGCATCCCGGCGAATCATGGGTCGGCGCGCTGGCGGGCCTTCGGACCATCAAGAACCTGCCGCGGCTCGTTCGCGTATTTTCCGAATTGCCGGAAAACTGGCAGCTGGTGATCGTGGGAGAGGGCGAGGGCCGCGATGCGATCGTTGCCGAAGCGGACCGGCTGGGGTTGAACCACCGGGTGCACCTTCCCGGGGCAATCGACGATCCGGCGCGGGTCATCGGGTTGTTCGATATCTTCGCCCTGTCGAGCGATTCCGAACAGTTCCCGCTGTCGGTGGCCGAAGCGATGGCAGCAGGCCTGCCTGTCGTGGCACCCGCGGTAGGTGACATTGCGGGCATGGTTTCCGAGGAAAATTCGGCATTCATCGCGCCCCAGGGGGACGAGGAAAAGCTCGGGGCCTCTCTGGTTCAACTGGCCCGCGACAAGGACCTGCGCAAGACTGTCGGGGAAGCCAATCGCGCGAAGGCAGTCGCCCATTTCGACGAGGCGAAAATGATCGCCACCTATCGCCGCCTGTATTCGAGCGCGATGAAGCGCGAAATCTGACGTGTTTCATCGCGCATTCACCCAAGCGGGGACAGGCTCTGCCGACCATTGCCCTTGTCCGCTCCTGTCCTTAAAGAGCCGCGCTAACCTTGATCTGTCCGAATGGAGCCCGCCCAAGTGGCCCTGACACCGAAGAATGAACTAACGCGCGAAGAAAAGCGCGAACGGCAGGAAAACGCCCAGCAGGAAGCATTGCTGCGCGAAGTGGATGACGCCGTGCGCCAGGGCGATGCCGAGGCATTCCTGGATAAATGGGGCAAGCCGTTGCTGGGACTGCTTCTGGCAGGGCTGGCAGCCTTTGCCGGTTACCTGTTCTGGGAAAGCCGCCAGGAGGCGGCGATGGAACGGGATTCCGAAACGCTGGTCGGTGCGCTCGACCAGATCCAGGCAGGCAATATCGATACCGGTTTCGATCGGCTGGAAGAACTGGCCGGCAAGGAAGGCGGCGGTGCAGCCGTTGTCGCAGCGATGATGCGCGCAGGTATTGCCGAACAGCGCGGCGACGATGAAGACGCTGCCGCTATGTTCCAGGCGATTGCCGAAAACGGGGATGCGGCCCCTGCCATGCGCGATCTGGCGACATTGCGCCGGGTCGCGATCCTGTACGATACGATGGACAGCGCGCAGATCGTTTCCACGCTCAAGCCACTTGCAGTCCCGGGTAATGCCTATTTCGCAAGCGCAGGGGAACTGGTGGCCCACGCCTATCTCGATCAGGGCAAGCGCGCCGAGGCAGGGGCCCTTTTCGCGCAAATCGCGAAGGACGACGAAAGCCCCGAGACGATCCGCTCGCGCGCCCGCCAGATGGCCGGTGTGCTGGGCGTCGATGCGATCGAGGATGTCGATGCGCTGCTTGAAGAACAAGGGGTCGAACGCGAACAGGCCGACGGCGAGGACGCTGCGGCCGTGACCGAATAGGGCCATGCGGCCCGGCACAGCTTACGGAACGAGGAATCTGATGAACCCCAAGAACCTTTCGCGCTCGGCGCTTGTTGCTGCCCTTGCTATCGGGCTCGGCGCCTGCAGCGGCGGCCTGTTCGGCGGCGGCGAGGACAAGAAGGTCACCCCGACCGTGGGCGATCGCCAGCCGATCCTGTCGCGCATCCAGACTGGTGCCGAAGTCGATCCGGCACTTGCGGGTGTCGCGGTCGTGCTGCCGCCTGCACAGGCGAATGACACCTGGGGCCAGGCAGGCGGAAACGCCGGCAAGTCCTACGGCCATCTTGCTCTGAATGCCTCACCGGCCCGCGCGTTCTCCGTCGATATCGAAGGGGCCAGCCAGCGTCGACGGCTGGGCGCTTCGCCTGTAATCGGTGGCGGCATGCTGTTCGCCGTCGGCGGCGACGGTACGCTGACCGCTTTCGATGCGCAGACCGGCGCGCGCCGCTGGGCATACGACCCGGGTGTGGAAAGCGATCTCAAGCCTTCCGCCTTTGGCGGCGGTGCCAGCTTCGACGACGGCAAGGTCTACATGACCGACGGTGCCGGGAACGTCGCGGCGCTCAACGCTTCGAACGGCTCTGTACTGTGGAAGGCGACCCCTTCGGGCCCGCTGCGCGGTTCACCGACGATTGCCTTCGGTTCGGTCTTCGTCATGACGCAGGACAACCAGATCTTCGCGCTCAATGCCACCGACGGTTCGGTCCAGTGGCAGGAATCGGGCTCTTCCACCCAGGCCGGCGTATTCGGGGTGGCCGCCCCTGCCGCGGCGCAGGGCACCGTGATCGCCGGATACAGCTCGGGCGAGCTTATCGCGCACCGCTACGAGAACGGCCGGACCCTGTGGGCCGATGCTCTGGCGCGGACATCGATCTCGACCTCGGTGGGTTCGCTCACCGATATCGATGCCGATCCGATCATCGACAATGGCCGTGTCTATGCGTTGGGCCAGGGCGGGCGCATGGCTGCATACGAACTGGTTACCGGCCAGCGCATCTGGGAACTGAACCTTGCAGGGATTTCGACCCCGGCGATCGCGGGTGAATGGATCTTCACGCTGACCGACGATGCACGCCTGCTCGCCATTGCGCGCGCAACCGGAAAGGTTCGCTGGCTGACCCAGCTGCCGCGTTATCGCAACGAGGAAAAAAAGAAGGACCCGATCTACTGGTCGGGCCCGGTCCTTGCCGGCAACAACCTGTGGACCGTCAATTCCGAAGGCGAAGTCTACCGCATCAGCACCGGCGAAGGATCGGCCAGCAAGTTCACCGACCTCGACCAGCCGATCTCGCTGGCTCCGGTCGTGGCGAACAATACACTCTACGTCCTCGACGATAGCGGCAAGATTACCGCTTTCCGCTGATTTCGCGATAGACTGACCGCGTTGTTAACCAGACTATGGTAACGGACGCGGTCATGAGCCAACGGCAAAACCCAGCACCGGTCCGACCGGCGAGCGATGTCTCGTCGGCCGTCGGGCTCGTGGGTCTGGCGGGCCTGTTCGCCTGGGTCGCCTTTGCACGCGGGTTTCCCGAAATCGCTGCCGCTTTCGACTGGCCGGTGCCGCGCGATACGCTGGGCGGGAAGAATTCCGCCCTGGTCGGGCTTCTTGCAGCAGCCGTCCCGATGGCAGCCTGGTCCATCATCGTCGACAAGGTCCACCTGCGCCCGTCGACCGGGATCGACTGGTCGCTACGCCGCACCCGCCAGCCGGACCGCAGCGCCACGCTGGTCAAGCTTGCCGGTCTGTGGGCGACCTGGGCGATCATCGCGGGCCTGTATTGCCTGTGCCGGTGGTACTGGGACGGCAATTACCTGTTTTCGATGCAGGTGCTCGGATACGCTGCGCTGCCGCTGGTGGCCCTTTCGATACCCTATGTGTTCTGGATCGACCGCGTTTTGGTAAACCAGCGTGACCACGCATGGCATTTCGGCGCGCTGCTGCTTATGCGCCGCGGCTGGCAGGCTGAAGAGGTGAAGAAGCACTGGCGTACCTGGATCATCAAGGCGTTCTTCACCGCGTTCATGATCTCCATCATCCCCTTCGCCTTTCGCAATATCGTGACGGCCGATTTTACCGAGGTAATCGCGCGGCCGGAACGCATTGCGCTGACCATCATCGAAGCGATGTTCATGATCGACGTCATGATCGGAACGGTCGGCTACATTGTCACCATGCGCCCGCTCGATGCGCATATCCGTTCGGGCAACCCGTTCCTTGGCGGGTGGGTCGCGGCGCTGATCTGTTATCCGCCCATCGTCTGGGGTATCCTCGGCAACGGCAAGGCTATCAGCTACGAACACGATACTGCCGGGTGGCTACACTGGATGCAGGGCAACGACCCGTTGATCGCGGTCTGGGGTTTCGTGCTGGTTTTCCTGACCGGCATTTACGCCTGGGCGACCTTCGCCTTCGGTCTCAGGTTTTCCAACCTCACCTATCGCGGTGTACTGACCAACGGGCCGTACCGCTTCACCCGCCACCCTGCCTATGTATCGAAGAACCTGTTCTGGTGGTGCGCGGTGATGCCGTTCCTCGTCACCAGTGGTTCCGCGGTCGAGGCGATACGCAACTGCTTCTTCCTCGCGGTCGTGAACGGCATCTACTTCTGGCGGGCGAAGACCGAGGAGGCTCACCTCCTCGCCGAAGACCCGAAATACCGCGAATACCACGCCTACATGGCGCAGCACGGCCTGCTGACAGCGCCGCTAACCCGGCTGTGGAACCGCGTGAGGCCGCGGCAGGCGCTAGGCGCAGAACCGGCGGAATAATCAGCCGAGCGGATTGCCTTCGTCGGTTTCATATACCCGCAAGTCGCGCGAGGTAGGCGGGTTGGCCGCCATCACCTTCTGGAATTCCGCCATGTGCGCCGACTTGCCGTGCGCATCGAGCGCGGCCTGGTCACGCCAGCGTTCGAACAGGATCAGCGTATCCGGATCGGCCAGGTCGGTCGCAAAGGCATAATCGAGGCAGCCGTCTTCCGCGCGGCTGGCCCGGACCATCTCGACAAATGCCTTGCGCGTCGCCGCGTCGATCGACCGGCCCAGTTTGATCGTCCCGTTGATCTGGATCATCGCCTATTCTCCTGGCCTGTCTTCAGAAACTGTACTTGTAGACGCGCTTGATATCGCCGCCCCATTCGCCGTTGTAGCGATCGAGCAGGACCTGTGCAGGCACCTTGCCGCTGGCAACGATCTCGTCGAGCGTTTCGAGGAAACCGGTTTCGTTATCGCCGGAGGTATTCAGCCGCGCACGCTTCGCCAGCCCGTCACGCGAAATGGCGAGGACGTCTTTGGCAAGATCGCGCAGGATACCGCCGCCCGGAATCGGCGCATCCAGCGCCAGTTTCGGCACCGCATTGCGCAAGTCCTCGCGCTCTTCCATCGACCAGTGCTTGACCAGATCCCATGCCGCATCGAGCGAGCTTTGTTCGTAAAGCAGGCCGACCCAGAATGCGGGCAGGGCGCAGATGCGGCTCCACGGGCCACCGTCGGCGCCGCGCATTTCGAGGAAGCTCTTCAGGCGCACTTCGGGGAAGGCCGTGGAAAGATGATCCCACCAGTCGCTTTCGGTCGGCTTTTCGCCCGGCAGGACTTCCAGCTTGCCTTCGAGGAAATCGCGGAAGCTGTGCCCTGCAGCGTCGATGTACTTGCCGTCGCGGAAGACGAAATACATCGGCACGTCGAGCATGTAATCGGTCCAGCGTTCATAGCCGAAGCCGTCTTCGAATACGAAAGGCAGCATGCCGGTGCGGTGCGGGTCGGTATCGCTCCGGATGTGGCTGCGATAGGACAGGTAACCGTTGGGCTTGCCTTCGGTGAAAGGTGAATT
>CATMNW010000073.1 GCA_950071875.1 uncultured Erythrobacteraceae bacterium
CGCGTGCTCAGCACATAATGCAGTTTGAGGAAATCGACCACCCGGGCCCAGCGGTATAGGAACAAGGTATTGAACCTGTCCGCAAGCGGTTGCAGTGCTGCGGGACTGTGCGGATACCCTTCGGCCAGCGCCTTCAGCGACAATTCGATCAACACGATGGCCGAGGCTTCGAGCGGTTCGATAAATCCTGCCGACAGCCCGATCGCCAAGACATTCTTCTTCCAGAATTCTTCGCGGTGACCGGTCGCAAACTGCAGTTTGCGCGGTTCCAGCCCGGCTGTATCGGCGCCAGGCACGCTGGCTTCGACATATTCCGTCAGCACACGCGCTGCAGCATCGTCGGTCATGAAGCGCGATGAATAGACGCAGCCAATCCCGCGTCGGGTTGGCAGGCCGATATCCCAAAGCCACCCGGCTTCATGCGCCGTCCCGATTGTCTGCGACGCGACAGGGCTGCCCGGTTCGACGGGCACCTGCACGGCAAGGGCGCGATCGTTGAAGGATACGTCTGAACGATCGATCCAGCGCGATCCCATTTGCTCCCCGATCAGCCGGGCCGCCATGCCGGTGCAATCGATGAAGAAATCGCCATCGACATGGCCGCCGTCTTGCAAGACCACCCGTTCGAGCAAGCCGTCGGCATCGGTTTCCAATTGCGTCACGCGGGCCTGGATATGTCGCACGCGCAAATTGCTTACGGCATGATCGGCCAGCAGAGCGACCAGCTTGCCCGCATCTAGGTGGTAACCGTAATTCAGAGCCCCGGCATAAGGGGGCATGGTCCGCTGGCGCGGCGCAAGGTCACGGTCGCAGATCGAAGCCTGTGCGCACAGCGCCTCGGCGAAGGGGGCGGGATCCGAAACTGCCTGCCAGGCCGCAAGCAACTGCGCGACATGACCGGGTGCAGGCGGCGTATAGGGATGGTGGTAATTGTCCCCTTCGGAACCGTCGACCCAGCCATCGAACCGTGAGCCCTGTTTGAAGGACGCATCGCATTTCCGGAGGAATTCGGACTCGTCGATGCCGATGGTGGCAAGCGTATCGCGCAGCGTCGGCCAGCTTCCCTCGCCCACGCCGATTGTCGGGATATCGGGCGCTTCGACCAGCGTGACTTCAAGCTGAGGCAGACGCGCAGCCATGACACAGGCGGAAAGCCAACCGGCCGTCCCGCCGCCCACGATTACCAGCCTGTTGAAATCGGAAGCCATATGTCCACGCGCCATACCTGCTCATCGCGGCGGAGACAAAGAAAGAGCCGCACTGCCCGGCAGCGCGGCTCTTTCTTGTCCCTGAAGGAAGGGGCCGCGCCGGCGGCCCCGCCCGATCAGAAGGAGAAGCGAAGGCCCGCTGCATAACGCGGAGCGCCGCGGTATGCGAAGAAGGTCTCGTTCTCGTTGCGGCGGAAACCCTTAAGGTTTTCGCCGGTCAGGTTGATCCCTTCGACGAAGGCGGTGAGGCCGAAGTCGAATTCGTAGGATGCACTGGCATCGATCTGCCAGTACTCGTCACGATAGAACGGATTGGTCGGGTTCTGGCTGTAACCGGCCAGGAACTTGTCGCGCCAGTTCCACGCCACACGGGCCTGGAACGGACCCTTGTCGTAGAACACCACGGCGTTGGCACTGTCCGACAGACCGACAAGCGCAAACTGCGGGATGCGATAGGGCTGGGTGTTGTCGAACTTCGCATCGCCATTGACGATGGTGTAGTTCAGGATGACACCGAACCCGGTTTCCCAGAAGCTGTGCTGCAGTGCGAATTCGAAACCGTCGATCGTGGCGGTCTGGTCGGAATTGCCCGGCAGCGTCAGGTCGGCGCTGAGCGGTGCGTCTTCCGGCAGCCCCAGGATGCGGGTCACGCCGTTGACGACCTCGGTCGTCTCGGGGAAGTTCGCGATGATGTAGGCGCGGATGCTTTCGTTGTTTGCATCGGCCCCCAGCGCAGCACGGGCTGCATCGGCACGCGGTCCGTTATACGGGTTGGTAATCCCGTCGATAAAGGTCTGCCTGCTGCCGCTGCTGTCGATGTAGTTCTTCACGTTCTTGCGGAAGTAACCGACCGACAGATAGCTTTCGGGACCGTAATACCATTCGGCCGAGACATCGAAGTTTTCCGACTTGAAGGGCAGCAGGCTGGGATTGCCCTGGCTGCCTTCAGCCCCGTCCTGACGGAAGAGCGGTGCGTAGCTCAGACCGGCTTCGAGGTTGTTGTAGGTCGGGCGCGTGATGGTGTGGCTGTACGATGCACGCAGGACGACATCGCGGATCGGCTCGATATCGAAATCGAAGTTCGGCAGCCAGACATCGTATCCACCCCGGACCCTCGTGTATTCGAGGTTGTCGTTGTCGAGTTCGAGATAGAACTCGTTGGGGGCAGCCCAGTACGAACCGATAACAGTCGGAACCAGCGCGGTGGAATCGACGATGGTGTCTTCATAGCGCAAGCCGGCGATCAGGTTGGCCTGACCGGCACCGATATCGAAGGAGAAGTTGGCTTCCACGAAGGGCGCCAGGGTCTTCTCCGAAATCCGGCGATCCGTCGTCGGGTTTGCAAGGCAGGTTCCGGAAATCGCGGTGCCGGCACCGGGGTTGCTGCAGATGCCGAAGCTGTCTTCCAGCAGGTTCACCATGCGCTCTACGTCGAATCCGTAGAATTCCTGGATGATATTGGGATTGTCGACCCCGTCCAATCCACGGAAGGCTTCGGGAACGCTGATCGGGAAGAAGATATCGTCGGGAATATCCGCCGGCGAACCGATGCCGCCCCATGTTTCGTTCTGCAGGAAGCCGTAGGCCGACTTGACCTTGTGTCGTGTGTAGGAGACGCCGAAATCGAGGCTCTCGAGGAAGCCGAGATCGGCTTCCCAGTTACCGTTCAGCTGGACCTGGTCGATATCGTCGCGGAAGTAGGCGTTGCGGAACGCGCTACCCGTAGCAAAACGCTGCGAGATATCGTTCGAATCTACGCCCGCCGCATTCACATAGGAAATGACCGGCAGGTAGCTGTCGAAGTCGATCCGCTGTTCCTGCACGCCGAACACGGCGGTGCCGACCGAAACGCTCGATCCGTAAGGCAGGGTCGGCTTGGATTCCGCGCTCGAGCTGTGCGCGTCGAGCACCCAGGTAAGCCCGCCCGGAGCTTCCCATTCCAGGTTGAAGCCGATCGACTTGTTGATGGAACGGTTGGCGGTCAGCGATCCGGAGTAGGAAAGATCGGTCGGCGCGCCGCCGAAGTTTTCCGAATAGAAGATCGGGCCTGCTGCCGGGCCATCGGTCCAGGCGCTGGAAGTGTCGCCGTGGTTGAACCACACACCGACCGAGCTCTGGCGGGCTTCGACGGTGTTCTGCGAGAAGGTGTAATCGACGGTAGCGGTCAGGCCATCGACGACTTCATACTGCAGCACCGCCTGGCCGTTGATACGTTCGCGGCTGATGTCGGTTACGTTGTACGATCCGTTCTGCGGGACGGCATAGACATCGTCCGGCCCGGGGCGGTTCTGAACGTTTTCCTCGGGACGGCCGCACACGCTGCCCCATTCGTTTTCGTAGCTGTTGCCCAGCGAATCCACGCCGCCGCAGCCCAGGTAACCGTCGCGCCAGTCGGTGGCGTACTGGTTGAAGCCCGATTTGCGCTTCTGGTAGCTGCCGGTAATCGCGATACCGATGCGGTCGTCGGCGAAAGTGGTCGACAGGATGCCCGATACTTCGGGGGTGATGTCGACATCGCCGTTCTGGGATTCGTCGTAGACACCCTTGACCGCGATGCTGCCCTTCAGGCCGGGATCGTCCAGCGGGCGCGGGGTGCGGATGTTGATTGTCGAACCGATGCCACCCGAAGGCACGGTAGCGCGGCCGGTCTTGTAGACTTCGACAGCAGCGACAGCTTCGGAAGCAAGGTTGCCGAAGTCGAACGAACGCGAGGACGGCGCGCTCGCACCGTCGCCCAGCGTCGAGGTTGGCATCTGGCGGCCGTTGAGGGTCACCAGGTTATATTCCGGCCCGAAACCACGCACGGTGACGCGCGCGCCTTCGCCGTTATCGCGGTCGATCGACACGCCCGTGATACGCTGCAGCGATTCGGCGAGGTTGGTGTCGGGGAACTTGCCGATATCCTCGGCGCTGATCGCATCGACGACGCCCTGGCCGTCGCGCTTGATGTTCATCGATTCGCGAAGACTTGCGCGGATGCCTGAAACGATGATGACGTTGTCATCGCCTTGAACGACCTGTTCGGCCGCTTCCTCGTCGGCAGTGGCGTCCTGCGCAAAGGCGAGGGGCGCGCTTGCACCCATCGCGACGACCGAAGCGCCGGCCATGAACCGCACAAGCGAAGGCTTGCTCTCAAATTTCATTGATGTTTCTCCTCCCAGAGACATGCATCTACCGCGCATGACATTCCTGATGTGAACGTTCACCTACTTGTTAACGTTCACTTGGTCAATCGTGCGACTTAAATTGATCATACGTATGCAACAATGTGGCAAAGGAGTTGCAAATGCCCGCGTGCGGGCAGTCCCCGGTTTTCGGCGGATTTTTCGGGAATGGTTGCCCAATCGGGCGGGCCACCCTAGCTGGACGTCATCATGTTCGACCCGCAAGCATTCCGTGACGCATTGGGCAGCTTCGTAACCGGCGTCACCATCGTGACCGCGCGGGACGGGCAGGGCAGGCCTTTCGGGTTGACGGCCAACAGCTTCAATTCGGTCAGCCTAGACCCGCCCATGGTCTTGTGGAGCCTGTCGCTGAAGTCCGGCTCGCTACCCGTGTTCCGCGATGCGGAAAACTGGGCCGTCCACGTACTGGCCGCCGACCAGCAGGACATGTCCGACAGGTTCGCAAGGCCCGGCAAGGACAAGTTCGCCGGCCTTGGCGACGATGACGGGCCCGAGGGTGCGCCGTTGCTGCCCGGCTACGCCGCACGCTTCGGTTGCCGCGCGCGGTTCGAATACGAAGGCGGGGACCATGCGATCTTCCTTGGCGAAGTGGTAGATTTCGAACGCCGCGAGGCTGATCCGCTGATCTATCACGGCGGCAGCTACGGCCGGGTGCAAAGGCGCCTGTCACACGAAAACCTGGAGCGCGAAGGCCTGGCCGAGCGCAAGGGCGCCGACCTTTCCCTTACGGCCAGCGGCGAAGAGTTGCTGTCAGCGCTCGGGGCGTTGGCGAAGCGCTAGACTCTGCACGCGAGCCTCGATACCAGTTGCGAAAAGCAACCAAGGGAAGAGGCGAAATCATGAAAACCCGCATCACCGAAATGTTCGGTATCGAGCATCCGATCATCCAGGGCGGCATGCACTATGTCGGCTTTGCGGAAATGGCTGCCGCGGTATCCAATGCGGGCGGTCTCGGCATCATCACCGGCCTTACGCAGGGAACGCCCGAAAAGCTCGCCAACGAGATCGCTCGCTGCAAGGACATGACCGACAAGCCCTTCGGCGTGAACCTTACCTTCCTGCCGACGGTCAACGCGCCGGATTATCCGGGGCTGGTCAAGGCGATCATTGATGGCGGCGTGAAGGCGGTGGAAACGGCCGGCAACAATCCCGCGCAAGTGCTTCCCTTCTTCAAGGACGCCGGGGTCAAGGTCATCCACAAGTGCACCAGCGTGCGCCACAGCCTCAAAGCGCAGTCGATCGGCTGCGATGCCGTCAGCGTCGACGGTTTCGAATGCGGCGGCCACCCTGGCGAGGACGACATCCCCAACATGATCCTGCTGCCGCGCGCCGCGGACGAGCTGGAAATCCCCTTCGTTGCCAGCGGCGGCATGGCCGATGCGCGCAGCCTCGTGGCCAGCCTCGCCATGGGTGCGGAAGGCATGAACATGGGCACGCGCTTCATCGCCACCCAGGAAGCGCCGGTCCACGAAAACGTGAAGAAGGCGATCGTCGCGGCATCCGAACTCGACACCCGTCTCGTCATGCGGCCCCTGCGCAATACCGAGCGTGTGATGACCAACGAGGCCGTCGAGCGCCTGCTCGAGAAGGAACGCAAGCTGGGCGCGGACCTGAAGTTCGAGGACATCATCGAGGAGGTCGCCGGCGTATATCCGCGGATCATGTCCGAAGGGGACATGGACGCAGGCGCATGGTCGTGCGGCATGGTCGCAGGGCTGATCAACGACATCCCGACCTGCAAGGAACTGATCGACGGGATCATGGCCGAAGCCGAAACCCTGATCCGCCAGCGCCTGACCGGCTTCCTCAACTAAGGACCCGAAACCGATGCTCGATACCAGCCAGCGCTTCGCCTATAACGAAGACCACGAGGCCTTCCGCGACACCGTGCGCAAGGTCTTTGCCGAACATATGACCCCGCACCTCGACAAGCACGAGGAAGACGGCATCGTCCCCCGCGAAGCGTGGAAGGCGCTGGGCGATGCGGGCATGCTGTGCCCCACGGTCAAGGAAGAGAACGGCGGCCTCGGCCTCGATTTCGGCTTCAACTGCGTGCTGTGCGAAGAGCTTTCATACCTCGGCAGCTCGGCCGGCTTTACCTTGCAGAACGATATCACCGCCAATTACATCGAGCGTCTCGGGACCGACGAACAGCGCGCGAAATATCTGCCCGGCATGGTCTCCGGCGATGTCATTTCCGCCATCGCCATGACCGAACCGGGCGCGGGCAGCGACCTGCAGGGCATCCGCACCACGGCGGTGAAGGATGGCAATCACCTGGTCGTGAACGGATCGAAGACCTACATCACCAACGGCCAGAATGCCGATGTCATCATCGTCGTCGCCAAGACCGATCCGACACAGGGGGCCAAGGGCACTTCGCTGGTGCTGGTCGATGCCGACACCGAAGGATTCGAGCGCGGGCGTAACCTGGACAAGATCGGCCAGCATTCCGCCGATACGTCGGAACTGTTCTTCAACGACGTGCGCGTGCCGATGACCAATATCCTCGGCGGGGAAGGGCGCGGCTTCATTCACCTGATGGAAGAACTGCCGCAGGAACGCCTCGGCATCGCGGTGGGCGCGCAGGCCGCAGCGCAGCGCGCTTTCGACGAGGCGGTGAAGTTCACCAAGGACCGCCAGGCATTCGGCAAGACCGTGTTCGAATTCCAGAACACCAAGTTCGTCCTCGCCGACTTGAAGGCCAAGCTGCAGGTGGGCTGGGCGCATCTCGACTGGGCGATTTCCCGCCATCTCAGGGGCGAACTGACCACCGATGAAGCGAGCGCGGCCAAGCTGTGGCACACCGACCTGCAATGGGAAGCCTGCGATGCGGCGCTGCAGTTGCACGGCGGCGCAGGCTACATGAACGAATATGCCATTGCGCGGCTGTGGCGCGATGCCCGCGTCACCCGCATCTTCGGCGGCACGAACGAGATCATGAAGGAAGTGATCTCGCGCTCGATCTGAGGAGTACCGCATGACGGACCCGCTCGATTTCACCGATAAGACCGTCCTCGTCGTAGGGGGGACGAGCGGGATCGGAAATGGCATCGCGCATGGCTTCCGCGAGCGTGGGGCCAACGTGCATGTGACCGGCACGCGCGCCTCGGCCGATGACTACAGCGCCGAGGAAGGCAGCGACCTGTCCGGCCTGACCTTCCAACGCGCCGACGTGTCCGAACCGGGTGCGTTCGATGCAGTGGCATTGCCGGACCGCCTCGATGTCGTGGTGCTGTGCCAGGGCACCGTCCGCTATCGCCGCGAGGAATTCGAGCGCGAGGGCTGGGATGCGGTGATGGAGGTCAACCTCAATTCGCTGATGGATTGCGCGCGCGCCGTGCGGCCCAGGCTGGCCGATGGCGGTGGCTCGCTCATCATCGTCAGCTCGGTCGGGGCTTATCATGCAATGATCGGCAATCCGGCCTATGCCGCAAGCAAGGCGGGCGCAGTGAGCCTGGTCGGCAGCCTGGCGCAGGCCTGGGCGGGCGAGGGGATCCGCGTAAACGGCATCGCGCCGGGGCTGGTGCCTACCAAGCTGACCAAGGTCACCACCGATAGCGAACAGCGCACCGCCGGTGCGGTCGCCCGCATTCCGGCAGGCCGCATGGGCACGCCGCAGGATATGGCGGGTGCGGCGATGTATCTGGCATCGCCGCTGGCCGATTACGTCGTCGGACAGACGATCCGTGTCGATGGCGGCATGACCTTGTCCTGAGGCACGCCTTTCCTACAGCGGCGCGGCCTGCAAGAATGCACCGTGAATGATATGGCTGTAGGAGTGCGGACGCGGCGCAAATGTGTCACCCTGTCCGCAGCCGGTAAAAACATAAGGCAGGCAATGGCTTGCACGTCAAACCGGTGGGTGACACCCTGTCACCTTTGTCACCCTGTTTTCCGCAGTTGCCGCAGCGAAGAGAAGGACCCGCTTCATGGAATACCTCAATCTCGGCCCCAGCGGCCTCAAGGTTTCGCGCCTGTGCCTCGGCTGCATGAGCTATGGTGACACGACGCGCGGCTGGCATGGCGACTGGGTATTGTCGGAAGACGAAAGCCGCCCCTTCATCCGCGAGGCGCTGGAGGCGGGGATCAACTTTTTCGACACGGCGAACATGTATTCGCTTGGCGCATCGGAAGAAGTGGTCGGCAAGCTGCTGCCAGAATTCGCCCGCCGCGACGAGATCGTGCTGGCGACGAAGGCCTTCATGCCCTGGCGGCAGGCACCCAACACCGGTGGTCTCTCGCGCAAGAGCCTGATGCAGGCCATCGACGACAGCCTGACGCGTCTGAAGATGGATTACGTCGACCTGTTCCAGATCCATCGCTGGGATACCGAAACCCCGATCGAGGAAACGATGGAGGCGCTCCACGACATCGTGAAGGCGGGCAAGGCGCGCTATATCGGCGCGTCCAGCATGTGGGCCTGGCAGTTCGCCAAGGCGCAGGAAGTGGCTCGGGCGAACGGCTGGACCCGTTTCATCTCGATGCAGAACCATGTGAACCTGCTCTACCGCGAGGAAGAGCGCGAGATGCTGCCGCTGTGCGCCGACCAAGGGGTCGGGATCATCCCGTGGAGCCCGCTCGCGCGCGGGTTTCTGGCCGGCACACGGAGACCGGAAGCGGAAGCGTGGGGGACGACCTCTCGGGCGAAGAGCGACGCTTTCGCCCACACGCTGTACTACTCGGAGAGCGACTTCCAGATCGTCGAGCGGGTCACCGAACTGGCCACCCGGCGTGAGCTGACGCCCGCGCAGATCCGCGAGGTCGAGTCCCGCTTCGGGCGCGTCGTGACGGCCCGCGACACCGCCACGAGCCGCTTCGTGGACGCCCTCGACTACGCCCTCTCCGTGGACATCCAGCAGAACGTGTGGCTCCGGTCGAAGGCCGGGCTCCCGTTCGACATCGAGTTCCGCGGGCAGGTCGACGCGCGCAAGCCGTCGTTCGCAGAGTCCAGTCGCCTGTTCGGCACCATCGACCTCGTCCGCGGCAGCGTCGAGACGCTCAACCGGCAGTTCGAGCTGCAGCGCGGGTCGATCCAGTTCAACGGCG
>CATMNW010000074.1 GCA_950071875.1 uncultured Erythrobacteraceae bacterium
GCAACGACGGTTCCTGCAGCCGCGCCGACTACGGAACCGACCAGTTCCCCGCAGCAAAGCGACCCCTTGGTGGAAGCCGGGGTGGTGCCGGACCTGCCTGCAAGTCCCACACCGTCGGCCACAGCGGGTGCTGCGCCTGCGTCCCAGAACGAAGCCGATGTCCTCGCTCCGCAAAACTAGTTTCGGCCTGCTTCCGGTTATACTGCTTCTCGCTGCCTGCGCGTCGGGTGCTGCGGAAGAGGTGGCGCAGGACAAGCAGAATGTCGGCTTGTTCACCAGCCTGCCGATCTACTGGGGCGAGAGCGGGATAACTGATATCATCGATGGCGGAACGGAGCCTGACTGGGTCCGTACGCTGATCGAGCAGCGGTTCGACATCGAACCGCTAGACACGGTGGAGGCGGACGCTCTTGCGAAAGTCGACCGGGCCATCCTTGCACAGCCGCGTCCGCTGGCTCCTTCCGAGAATGTCGCGCTGGACGATTGGGTGCGCCAAGGCGGGAGGCTGCTGGTCTTTGCCGACCCGCTGCTGACGCGTCATACCGACTATGCAATCGGCGATCGGCGCAGGCCGCAAGATGTCGTACTGCTGTCGCCGATCCTTGCGCGCTGGGGCCTTGAGCTGCAATTCGACGACAGCCAGCCTGGCGGGGAGCGCTGGGTTGAAGCCTTCGATAACAGGTTCCCGGTCAACCTTGCTGGCGAATTCGCGATGCGCGACGGTTTCGACTGCTTCATTTCTGAAAGCGGGGTGCTTGCGCAATGCAACGTCGGAAAGGGCCGCGTTACGCTGATTGCAGATGCGGCGATGCTCGATGGAAGCCACGATGGCGAGGTCGATGCGAAGCGCTCGGCAAGCCTCGACACCCTTATCGCCGCGGCGCTCGATTTCTGACACGGGAAAGCGCGGGAGCGACTCCGGGATACTGCGGGAAATCGCTCGCGATTCCGTTGAAATACGTGGATTTGCAGGGTTTTTGTTAGCGAAACATAAAAGGTTTCGACGAGTGGCGGACGAAAAAGATGAAGTAAAAACAATAATTTGCGGGGTTATCCCGTAAAATCCCGCAATTTTCCCTTCCATCCCCGTCTAACCCGCGGTAAACCCTCCACACATCGGACAAGCACTGTCTATGCGCCCTGGTCGTCATGCCGGCGCCTCACCCGTTCGCGCGGGTGGAGGGGGGAAGTGCTGCCCGATGAGGAGGTAGCGTCTAGCCTTATTGGGGTGCGGGGAAGTGTCTTTCGGAGGGTACAGCGGTCAGGCTTATTCGCCAGCAGGCGATAAGGGTCGCTTTGTGCTTCCGCCCCTGTTTCGCAAGGCTGTCAAGGAAAGCTCCGACGGGCGTGTTCTGTGCCTGATGAAGCATCCGACATGGAATTGCCTTGTGGGTTTCGGCCTCAGCCGCAAGCCGGAACTCGAGGCCCAGCTCGATCGCGAGGAAGAACTCGCTGTTCGCCTTGGTAAGGAATTCGATCGAGATACCCGGTCGAGCCAGCTTTTCGGCTTCATCGAAATGCCTTTCGATGACAGCGGGCGCTTCGTTATGCCGGACCACCTGCGTACATTGGGCGCAATTGAAGACGGCCTCTATTTCCAGGGCGGCGGGCGCTTTTTCACCCTGTGGAACCCGGATGAACTCGCCAAGATGGGTGACGACTGGGCGGGCGCAAAAGCGGCCTGCGACAGCTTCCTTGCCGACGCGAAGGCCAAATCTGGGAAAGGCGGGGGCAAGTGACCGGCGCTCCGCACATCCCTGTCCTTTTGGACGAAGTGATCGAGGCGCTCGACCCGCAGCCGGGCGACGTGCTGATCGACGCGACTTTTGGCGCGGGTGGATACACCCGTGCGCTGCTTGAACGTGGTGCGACGGTGCACGCCTTCGACCGCGATCCCGATGCCATAGCCCAGGGCCGCACCTGGCGCGAGACGGAGGAAAATCCGCCGCGCCTTGTTCTTCACCCACACCGCTTCTCCGAGATGCTGGATGTCATGACGTCAGCCGGCATTGCTCGTGTCGACGGGGTGGTAATGGATATCGGCGTTTCCTCGATGCAGCTCGATCAGGCGCATCGCGGGTTTGCCTTTTCGTCGGACGGCCCGCTGGACATGCGCATGAGCCAGGACGGCGAAAGCGCGGCCGACTTTCTCAACACGGCCGATGAGAAATCCATTGCGGATGTTCTGTATCTTTATGGCGAAGAGCGTCAGTCACGGCGCGTTGCGCGGGCGATTGTCGCGGCGCGTCCGCTTGAAACTACAGGCGAACTGGCGCGCGTGGTTCGCAAGGCCTTGGGGTACAAGCCCCACGACAAGAAGGATCCGGCCACGCGGACCTTCCAGGCAATCAGAATACACGTGAACGGCGAGCTCGACGAACTGTCCCAAGGCCTGAGGGCTGCCGAACACCTGCTGTGCGAAGGAGGCCGCCTTGCGGTGGTCAGCTTCCACAGCCTCGAAGACCGGATCGTCAAGCGCTTCCTGCGCGAGTCATCCTCAACCCCGAGTGCCTCGCGTCATGTCCCCATGGCGGCGCAGGACGATCCGGTTTTTTCGAAAGTTTCCAAGGCGATCAAGCCCGGCGAGGCCGAGATTGGACGCAATCCGCGCGCGCGGTCATCGGTGCTGCGTGCCGCCACCCGCACAGCCACTCCAGCGAGGGAGGCCGCGTGATGGTGGGCGGGTCGCGTATCAGGCAGATCGGCTGGGCGCTGGTCCTCGGCGTGTGCTTCGCGCTCCTTCTTGCCCTTACCTTCAAGGTGAATGCGGTGAAAAGCGATGTGCGGCTTGCAGAACGCCAGATCATCGCTGCCCAACAGGCCAAGCTCATGCTCGAAACCGAGTTCGAGACCCGCGCCAGCCAGCAGCAGCTTTCCGATTGGAATGCGGTGGAGTTCGGCTATTCCGCGCCTCGGGCCGACCAGTATCTCGAAAGCGAGCGCCAGCTGGCGGTGCTCGGTACCCCACGCGGCATCGATGCGCCGACACCAGTGCGTGTGGCATTGAACCGTCCGGCGCTCGAGGAAGAAAGCCTGTTCGAAGAATGGATGGGGGATGAGGGCGAAGAAGCGCCTGCTCCGCGCCGGGAACTGGCAGACGCCTCGGGACTGGCCGAACGGCTTTCCCGCCCGACCGTTTCGATGTCGGCAGTGGCGGAGGTCAGCCAGTGAATGCCTTCTCCGGCTTCGGCCCAGCCATCGCTGCTGGTAGGAGCGGGCACGGGGCGGTGAGCATGGCGGTCGCTTCCGGCCGCGTGCAACTCGTTACCATTCGCCAGCGTTCGCTGATCCTTGCCCGCTGGCGTATTCTCTGGATCGCCTTCGGCTTTGCATTCATCGCGCTGCTGGCGCTGGTGCGCATCGCCTATCTCGGCGCATCCGACAACGGCCTGCGTGGAACGTCGCTGGAGGAAGCCCTGCTTCCGCCGCGCGGCGAAATTACCGACAGGAACGGCGTGCCGCTTGCACGGGCATTTCCGGCCTATGCACTCTGGTTCAATCCCGAAGCGCTGGGCGAGGATGGTGCACCTCTGGTAAGCGATCCGGCAAGCGTTGCCGCCCGCCTGAAGGCGATTTTTCCCGATCTCGATGAAGCCGCCGTGGCAGCGCAGTTTGCGGCGGGCAAGCAGGGGTACATCCGCCGTCGGCTGCTGCCGGAAGAAGCCAACCAGGTGCAGGAAATCGGTGAACTTGCGCTCGAGATGCCGATGGAGAACGATCGCCATTATCCGCAAGGGTCGATGGCAGCCCATGTGCTCGGCTACGTCGCTGCCGACGATAACGGCCGCGTGGGAATGGAGCATGTGCTCAACGATCACCTGACCAATCCGGCGACGCGCGGAACGCCTGTCGCACTGTCGATCGACAGCCGCGTGCAGGGCGCGCTGGAAGATGAACTGCGCCGCGGCATGAAGCTGGTCCAGGCGCAGGGCGGTGCGGGCATCGTTCTCGACGTCGATAGCGGCGAAGTACTTGCCCTGGCGTCCCTGCCGGAATTCGATCCCAACAAAATCGACGAACGCGGCCAGAAACTCATGTTCAATCGCGTGACCAACCAGGTTTACGAGCTTGGCTCCACTTTCAAGCCGCTGACAGTCGCGGCTGCGATCGATGCCGGTGAAGTGCGCAACCTCGGCCGTCGCTGGGATGCAAGGCCGGTCAAGGTCGGACGGTTCAGCATCAAGGACAGTCACGACATGGGTGCCGATCTCAATGTCATCGAAACCCTGATCCATTCGTCGAACACGGTGACCGCGCGCGTGGCAGACGAACTCGGGCCGGAGCGCATGCGCCGCTACATGATGGATCTGGGCATGAACGAACGGCCCTATATCGAACTGCCGGCCAAGGGCTTCCCGATTTGGCCGGGCGAGAAGTGGCCGCGCCTGCGAAACATGACGGTGGGTTATGGTCACGGCATCGCGGTGACCCCGCTGCACCTGGCTTCTGCTTATGCGGCAATGGTCAATGGTGGCATCTGGCGTCCGGCCACGCTCAAGAAACTTGGTCCGGGTGAAGCGCCCAAGGGCCGCCGCGTCTTCAAGGCTTCGACCTCCAGCAGAATGCGCCAATTGCTGCGCGCAATCGCAGTATACGGCACCGGCCGGAACGCCGATGCACCGGGGTACCGCGTGGGCGGTAAGACCGGTTCGGCAGAAAAGCCGGGCGGTAGTGCAGGTTACCGGCGCACGGCGCTTGTCTCGACCTTTGCTGCAGCCTTCCCGATGGATCGCCCTCGGTTCGTCATCATCGCCATGCTCGATGAACCCAAGGGCACGCTTGCCAGTTCCTACCAGCGAACAGCTGCCTGGAATACGGCGCCTATCGTCGGACGGCTGGTTCCGCGGATCGGCCCGCTGATCGGCGTTCGACCCGACGACACGCGCGATGTCGACATCTCCGACATCAAGCCGCTGATCCCGGAGGCCAACAAGTGAAGCTTGCGAAGTTGTGTGCTGCTGCGGGGATAGCCTGCGATGGTGAGGCCAATGTAACCGGCTTTGCGATCGACAACCGCAAGGTTGCGCCCGGGACCGTTTTCGGCGCGTTCCAGGGCGCGCAAGTCAACGGCGAGGATTTCATCCCTACCGCGATCGAGAGCGGCGCCGTGGCGGTGGTTGCGCGGCCAAAAGCAAAGGTCGAGGGTGCGATCCACATCGCAGATGACACGCCCCGACGTGCATTTGCTGCGCTGGCAGCGCAATTCTTCACCCCGGTTCCCGAGCATATCGTTTCCGTCACCGGCACCAATGGGAAGACTTCCACGGTAGAAATGACGCGTCAGATCTGGCGCATGGCGGGCGAACGGGCAGCCAGCATCGGGGCGCTTGGCGTTACGACGCCTGATGGAAGCGTATCCACCGGCCTTACCACGCCCGACATCGTTACATTCCTGTCCAACCTCAGTGGCCTGGCGCGCGAAGGTGTCACGCATGTAGCCTACGAGGCATCAAGCCACGGTCTTTCGCAATTCCGCAACGAAGGCGTTCCTGTAAAGGCTGCGGGCTTCACGAATTTCAGCCGCGACCATCTCGATTACCACGCCGACATGGAAGAGTATTTCGCCGCCAAGATGCGGCTGTTCGACGAAGTGGTTTCTGACGATGCGACGGCGGTTGTCTGGATGGGTTCCGGCGACAGTGGCTGGAATGCGCGTGCGGTGGAACATGCCGAGAAGCGCGGCCTGAAAGTCATGACTGTAGGCGAGCAGGGCGAAGCAATCAGCCTTATCAGGCGTGAGCCGACGCAGCTCGGCCAATCATTGACCGTCGAACACGCGGGGACGAGCCGAACGATCAACCTGCCACTGATCGGTGCCTATCAGGTGTCGAATGCCCTTACTGCCGCAGGACTGGCCCTGGCGACCGGCATCGATGCCGGGCTGGTTTGGGACGGTGTTGCCCGTTTGCAGCCGGTTCGTGGCCGCCTCGAACGCGCGGTGATCGCACCGTCCGGAGCGCCGGTCTATATCGACTATGCCCATACGGCGGATGCACTGCATGCCGCAATCACAGCATTGCGACCGCATGTCACAGGGCGCTTGATCACCGTCTTCGGCGCAGGGGGCGACCGCGACCATGGCAAGCGCGCTCCGATGGGTGAAGCTGCCGCCAGGGCGAGCGACCTCGTCATCGTTACCGATGACAACCCACGCGGTGAAGATGCTGCGGATATCCGCCGGCAGGTCCTTGAGGGAGCGCCATCGGCACGCGAAATAGGCGGCCGTCGCGAAGCAATCAAAGCAGCCATCGCCGAGGCGGGCGGGGACGACATCGTCCTCGTCGCCGGCAAGGGACATGAAACGGGTCAGATCATCGGATCGGGAGAGAACATGCGGGTGCTGCCCTTCGACGATGTCGAAGTCGCGCGCGAATGCGCGGCTGAAATTGCAAGAGGTGACGCATGAGTGCCGCCATTCTCCGACATCCGGCCTATATCGAATGGCCGGTCGATCCACGCGACCGCCTGCCGCTGACGCTTTGGGAAGCGAAAGCGATTGCAGAGGCAGTGGATGGGATAGCAAGTCACGACTTCCAGGTCGCAGGCGTCGAAATGGACAGCCGCGACGTCGTGAACGGCGATCTCTTCATTGCTCTCAAGGGCGAGGCGATGGACGGCCACCGTTTCCTCGACAAGGCATTTGCAAATGGCGCTGCGGGCGCAATCGTCGACCGCCCGGTGGATTACCCCCATATTCTGGTCGATGATACTACCGAAGCGCTGCGCCTGCTTGCCGCAGCAGCGCGCAATCGGGCCGAAGCCAGGATCATCGGTGTGACTGGCTCGGTCGGAAAGACCGGTGTGAAGGAAGCAATCTTCGCCTCGCTCGAACGCGCGAGCCGCGGCGCTGCGCACCGTTCCACGCGCAGCTATAACAACCACGTCGGCGTGCCTTTGAGCCTTGCCCGAATGCCTGCCCGCAGCCGGTTCGGCATCTTCGAAATGGGCATGAATCATGCCAGCGAGATCGAAGGGCTGACTGCGCAGGTCCGGCCGCATGTTGCGGTCATCACCACGATCGCGCCTGCACATATCGAGAACCTCGGCAGCATGAATGCTATCGCTGCTGCCAAGGCCGAGATTTTCAGCGGTCTGGAGCCTGGCGGCACAGCCGTCATCCCCGCCGATACGGAGCATTATGAACAGTTAAAGCTCGCGGCGCTCCGGGCGGGGGCGAATGTCGTGAGCTTCGGCCGCGCACGGTTTGCCGATGTCCGCCTGCTGGATGCAATTCCGAGCGCCAATGGGGGCAGCCTTGTCACGTGCGAATTTCCCGAAGGCCGCCTTTGCTACACGGTTGCCGAACCGGGTGATCATTGGGTCGTCAATTCGCTTGCCGTGATGGCGGCAGTGCGCGCAGCGGGTGGCGATATGGCTGCCGCAGGCCTCGCCCTTGCAGAAATGGGCGGGCTGAAGGGTCGCGGTGCCCGTCACGGTATCAACGTGCCGGGTGGCAAGGCGCAATTGATCGATGAAAGCTATAATGCCAATCCCGCCAGCATGCGCGCGACGCTTGCCCAGCTGGGGCAGACGCCGTCCGGGCGCCGCATCGCCGTACTGGGTTCGATGAAGGAGCTCGGTGACTTCGCACCGAAATTCCATGCTGCGCTTGCCGAGCCGATCATCGCAGCCGATGTCGACTATGCGGTCCTAGTGGGCGACGAGATGGGTGCGCTGGCACGGGAACTGGGGAAACCGCAGAGCGGTGTCCTTGGCAAGCCCATCGCCTGGGCGCATTGCCGTAGTGCCGACGAGGCGATCGAACTGCTCGAGAACTTCGGCGTCGTCGCTGGCGATGCCGTGCTGGTCAAGGGGTCGAATTCGGTCGGACTCGGCCGGCTCGTGGAACACTTCACACGCGTCGGCTGACGCGACGAGAGGACGATTTGCTTTACCTTCTCGCCGAATGGTTGAACTTCGAAGGCGTCTTCAACCTCGTGCGCTATCAGACGTTCCGAGCCGGGGCGACGCTGATGACGGCGCTCATCATCGGGCTGGTCATCGGCCCGCGCTTCATTGCGATGCTCCGCGTGCGCCAGGGGAAAGGTCAGCCGATCCGCGCCGATGGGCCGCAATCGCACCAGGCCAAGGTCGGAACCCCGACGATGGGCGGCTTGATGATCCTGATCAGCCTGTCGCTTGCGGTGCTGATCTGGATGGACCTTACCAACCCCTTCATCTGGGCGTGTCTGGCCGTGACACTAGGGTTTGGCCTGATCGGTTTCCTCGACGATTACGACAAGGTGTCCAAGGCCAGTCACAAGGGCGTTTCCGCCAGGGTGCGGCTGCTCATGGAATTCATCGTCGCGGGGGCGGCAAGCTATCTGATCGTAAGCCAGATCAACACGTTTCTTTACGTTCCGTTCTTCAACGATCTCGGTCTCGAACTGGGCTTCTTCTATTATATCTTCGCAGCCTTCGTGATCGTGGGGGCCGGAAACGCCGTGAATCTCACCGACGGGCTCGATGGTCTTGCAACCATGCCGGTAATCATCGCCGCGGGCACCTTCGCGCTCATCGCGTATCTGGTGGGCCGCGTCGATTATTCCGAATATCTTGGTATTCCTCACGTTGCAGGCGCAGGAGAGCTGGCGATTTTCTGCGCAGCGATCATGGGTGCGGGTCTTGCATTCCTGTGGTTCAATGCGCCTCCTGCAGCCGTTTTCATGGGTGACACCGGATCGTTGGCACTCGGCGGGGCGCTCGGCGCAATCGCGGTGGCAACGCACCACGAAGTCGTCCTTGCCATCGTCGGCGGGCTCTTCGTTTTCGAAGCCCTCAGCGTCATCATCCAGGTTTTCTGGTTCAAGCGCACCGGCAAGCGTGTGTTCCGCATGGCGCCGATCCATCATCACTTCGAACAACTGGGCTGGTCGGAAAGCAAGGTCGTGATCCGGTTCTGGATCGTCGCCATCATTCTGGCGCTCATGGGGCTCGCGACGCTCAAGCTGCGATGATCACGTCGACCGCCTGGAAGGACAAGCGATACGCGGTGCTCGGCCTCGCGCGGTCCGGCCGGGCAACGGTCGACGCGTTGCTGAATGCCGGCGCGGACGTGCTGGTGTGGGACGACCGTGCGGAAGTGCGCGAACCTTACGCCGGGCGCTGCGCCATCGGCGATCCGCTGGAGGCGGACCTCACCGGATACACAGCCGTCGTCGTCAGCCCCGGCGTTCCGCTTAACACCCACCCGATGAAGCCACATGCCGACAGTTTCGGCGTGCCGGTCATCGGCGATATCGAACTTTTCGCGCAGGGCCGGGTGGAGCTCCCGCCGCACAAGGTCGTCGGCATTACCGGCACAAATGGAAAGTCGAC
>CATMNW010000075.1 GCA_950071875.1 uncultured Erythrobacteraceae bacterium
AGTTCCGCTGGATTGGTGGCCTTGACAATCTGCGATTCTATAATCGGAAACTCTCGAAACGAGAGATTAACAGCCTTTACCAGGTCGATACTGGCCAGGGAATCGCACGATCCGTAACCGAGACGCCTGTTGACCTGTCGACTGGAACAGTCAGGTTAGTAACAGACCGGTTAACCCTGAACCTGGAGAAACAAACGGTTCCCTACCGGCTTGATTTACCCGAGAACGTGGACCGGAACAACCTGTCTCTCAAGGTCGTGAAGTTGGTTGGTTTTCCTCCTTTTAACATAGTTACTCCAAATGCAACGGCGAAGACCGACAAGGATGTGGTTATTAACCTGGGCAACAACCCATCTCGTGTGAGAATCCGGTTGAAGCTGACGATGCCGGCAAGCATCAGGCCCGCGAAAAGCAGGATCGGGACGATCGGATTGTCGGTGCTGGTGAGGGCGGGGCAGCCTTCGGGGCGGTTGTACCGGTCGAGCCCGGGCGATACGCGTGCGAGCGGCGCAAATTCGGGCTGGACGAAGGTTGCGGCGCAGCACGCCTCGTCCTTGTTCGAATAATCGCCAACGAGGCGGATGCTGAGATCGCTGGTCGGTTCGAACAGCAGCTGGCCGCGCACGAGATAGCGGTCGCGGTCGTTGATCCGCACATCGTTGACGACATCGTTGTAGAAGCCGTCGCGCTCGAAATAGACGCCGTCGATCCGCGCGGCGACCGTATCGCCCAGCGGCGCGTTGATGCCGGCTTCGACCTTGATCGCGTCGTAATTGCCATAGGTGAAGGCACCGTAGCCGGAGAACTCGAATTCGGGCGGGGCGGTGTAAATATTGATCAGGCCGGCGGAAGAGTTGCGGCCACCCAGCGTACCCTGCGGGCCGCGAAGGATTTCGACACGGTCGATCGGTCCGAGTTCCGAAAGCGCATTACCCGATCGGGAACGATAGACACCATCGACGAAGACCGCGACCGAACTTTCGAGGCCGGGGTTGTCGCCAACCGTACCAATGCCTCGAATACGGGCGGAGCCATTGGCTTCGTTGCCGGTCGAGGAAACCAGCAGCGAGGGCGCAACCTGGTTGAGGTCGCGAATGTCGGTAACGCCCGACTTCTCAAGCACCTCGCCCGAGATTGCGGAAACCGCGACCGGAACATCGGTCAATGCCTGTTCGCGACCCTGTGCGCGGACAATAATGACCGGGCCGGTATCTACATCGGCGTTGTCGATCAGGTCCGCTTCATCGGTATCTGCGGTCGTTGCATCCTGCGCCTGTGCGGTGGCCGGAGCGATCGCGAGTGAAATCGCGAGCGCACCGAAGGCGCATTGATGGCGTAAACCGAACTTTTTCATAGTTTCTCCTCTCTCCCGGATCGGGCTCATGCGCGATCCATTTGGCGTACTCAGAAGCGCCGTGTCCGTACCAAGTCAAGGGTGGTCAGACGAACGACTTACTCATTCGACCGATTTGCGTACCGGCGTTTCAAAAATGTCGCTATTTTCGGGTCTGCCTAATCGAACTTCCCGGTTCCACGAGCCTTTTCCCGAAGGTGGGCGCTGACGGGCAATTCATACTTTTCGAGACCTGCGACGACCGTGTCGAGGCCGATCGTTTGGGCCCAGAACATCGGGCCGCCGGTGTAGAGCGGCCAGCCATACCCGTTGATCCAGACCACATCGATGTCGCTCGCACGCTGCGCCATGCCTTCCTCAAGGATTTTCGCGCCTTCGTTGACCATTGGATAAAGCAGACGCTCCCGGATTTCGTCCTTCGAGATTTCGCGCTGCTCCTTGCCTTCCCTGGCGGCGAAGTCGGCGATTATCTGTTTTACCTCGTCCGATGGCGTGCGGTTGCGTGCTTCGTCGTAGTCGTAAAAGCCCTTGCCGTTTTTCTGGCCGAAGCGTTCGGCGGCGCACAGCGCCTCGCGGATCGTAGTGACCTTTGTAGGGTCGCGATGCCAGCCGATGTCGATCCCGGCGAGGTCGCCCATCTGGAACGGGCCCATGGGGAAACCGAATTCGAGCAGGACGTCGTCGACGTCCCAGTAGTTGGCACCTTCCATGATCAGTTCGTTCGCTTGCTCCTGCCGCTTCGACAGCATGCGATTACCGATAAAGCCCGGACATACACCCGAAACAGCCGCAACCTTGCCGATTTTCTTCGACAGCTTCATCACGGTTGCGAGCACATCGTCGCGAGTCTTTTCGCCGCGCACCACTTCGAGCAGTTTCATGACGTTTGCGGGCGAGAAGAAGTGCATGCCGACAACGTACCCGGGCCGCTTTGTGGCAGTGGCGATCTCGTCGATGTCGAGATAGCTGGTGTTGGAAGCAAGGATTGCCCCTTCTTTCACCACCTCGTCCAGCTTTGAGAAGACCTGCTTCTTGACGTCCATGCTCTCGTAGACGGCTTCGATAACCAGGTCGCAATCTGCAAGGTCGTCATAAGAAAGTGTGGGGGTAAGAAGGCCCATCGCCTGCTCGACCTGCGCGTCGGACATGCGGCCCTTCCTGGCCGTATTCTCGTAGTTCTTGCGCATGACGCTCGTGCCCCGGTCGAGTGCATCTTGCGCCATCTCCAGTATGGTAACGGGTATTCCTGCCGACAGGAAGTTCATCGTGATGCCGCCACCCATGGTGCCGGCACCGATCACGCCGACCTTCTTGATGGGGATCAGCGGCGTGTCCCTGGGTACATCGTCGATCTTGTTCGCAGCGCGCTCTGCAAAGAAATAATGGCGCATCGCCGCGCTTTGCGTGCCGGTCATGAGCTTGGTGAACAGCTCGCGTTCCTTTTTCACGCCCTCGGCATAGGACAGCTGGCCGGCCGCCTTCACAGCTTCGATAGCGGCATTTGGCGCATCGAACCCGCGAATGCGGCGGGCCTGCGATGCCCGGAACCGGTCGAAAATGTCAGGATCCCGAACGCCATCCTCGTTCGCCGTACCTTCCGAAGCGCGCGGTACTGGTTGCCCGATCTTCGACTTTGCAAAGGCAATGGCATCCGCCTCGAGACTGTCTTCGCCAACCAGCGTGTCGACGAGGCCAATGGCTTCGGCTTTCTTTGCCGGGATCGGATTGCCGCCGACCACAAGCGGCAGGGCTGCTTCGGCCCCGACAAGGCGAGGCATGCGCTGGGTACCTGCTGCACCAGGGATCAGTCCCAACTTCACCTCGGGCAGACCCAGTTTAGCGCTTGGCACCGCGACGCGGTAGTGGCAGGCGAGAGCAACTTCGCAGCCACCGCCCAGCGCCGTTCCGTGGATCGCGGCGACGACGGGTTTGTCACTGGCCTCCATCGCGTCGAGCGTTTCGGGCAGGTTGGGTCCCACAGGCGGCTTGCCGAATTCGGTAATGTCGGCGCCGGCAAAGAAAGTTTGCCCGTCGCAGCGGATCACGACGGCTTCGATCGCGCTGTCGCCAAGGGCTTCCTCGATCGCATTCTTCAACCCGGCGCGTACGGCCTGGCCAAGTGCATTGACCGGCGGGTTGTCGGATATAACGACGAGGACGTTATCGTGGCGTTCTGTGCGAATGGGGTTGGTCATGCGGCGTAGCTTTCAGTGAGTGCGGAATAGATCAGCGTCTTGAGCTGGCGGCGGATGGGATAGGTCGAAGAAGGATAGACCTGCGTCATGAAGACCATGGTTATCCGTTCGACCGGGTCCACGAAGAAGGCGGTCGAATAGGCGCCGCCCCAATAGAATTCGCCCAGGCTGGACGGCATCAGCGTTTTGGCGGGATCGATCACCATGGCGAAACCGAGGCCGAAACCGGTCCCCGCGTTATTCGCTTCCGAGAACAGGCTGCTCGACATTTCGGTGAGGTCGGCGTTGTCCGGCAGGTGGTTGGTGCGCATCAGCCGGAGGGTCTTTGGGCTGAGGATGCGCGCGCCGTCCAGTTCGCCGCCATTGAGCAGCATGGTGGCGAAGCGGTGATAATCGGCAATCGTTCCGATGAGGCCGCCACCACCGCTGTCGAACGTGCCCGGCTGGTTCAGCTTGCTGGTGGCACCGGCGTTGATCATCTTCGGCGATTGGCCCGGGCGATAGGCATAGGCATCGACCAACCGGTCCGCTTGTCCCTCGGCCACTCCGAAACGCGTGTCATCCATGCCGAGGGGGCCGAAAATATGTTTCTCGAAATATTTGCCCAGCCGCATTCCGCTGATCCGCTCGACGGCTATACCCAAGACATCGGTCGAGACCGAGTAGTTCCAGCCCTGTCCGGGTGCAAATTCGAGCGGGAGTTTCGACAGCTTGGCAATGAACTCATCGCTGTCGAGGTGGTCCCGGGCAAAATCGAAATTGTGCTCGCGATAGACAGCATCGATATTGTTGCGGTTCTGGAGGCCGTAGGTGAGGCCCGACATATGCGTAAGCAGGTCGACGAAGCGAATGGGGTTCGCAGGTGCGCCGGGCGCGAAGGGGATCGATCCGCCACCGCCTGCATAGACATGCAGGTTCGCGAACTCTGGAAATACTTTCGTCACGGGTTCTTCCAGCGCGACCTTGCACTGTTCGACCAGTTGCATGAAGGCTACCGAGGTGACCGGCTTGGTCATACTGGCGATACGGAAAAGAGCATCGTCGCGCAGTTGGGTGCCGTCGTCGCCCATGCTGCCTAGGCAGGTGTAATGAACGGGCTTGCCATCGCGCGCGATGACCAGTTGGGCGTTGGGCAGCCGCCCGCTTTCGATGTAGCTTTGTTCCAAAAATGGGCTGATTCGCCCGAGCCGATCCTCGCTGAACCCCAGCGTTCCGGCGTCTGCCAGATCAAACATTCCTCTCTCCTCCACCGCGCATACCTATGCTTCGGTCCGGCAGGAATAGCGACTTCATTGCTCCTTGGCACCCTCATACCTCAGCTTCGAACACTGCTTGCGTAAAAAGCCGCAGCAGGGTTAGAGACGGGCACTGGAGAGTCTGGCTCGTCACGCGGCCATGGAAGAGGGATTAATAATGAGCGAGCTAGCGCGCGCGATCGGATTCACGCCGCCAAAAGGTTGGCCAGCCATGACGCGCGAGGAATGCCAGGCGCGGCTGACAGCCCGCGGCGAGCGTTTCGAAATGGAAACGCTGGATATTCGCGGGGTGCCGACCAAGGTATGGAAGAACGCGCCTGCGAACCTGCGTTTCGTCGCTCTGGCAGGACGGGCGCACGGCGATCGCCTGTTCACTATCTACGAAGACGAACGGGTGACATACGATGCGTGGTTCCGCGCCGTCGCCCGGCTGGCCGCCGAATTCCGCGAGCGGGGGGTAGAAAAGGGCGACCGTGTTGCTCTGGCTATGCGCAATGTGCCGGAATGGCCTGTCGCGTTTTTTGCGGCGGTGACCATCGGGGCAATCTGCGTTCCCCTCAATGCCTGGTGGACGGGTGCGGAACTGGCCTTCGGACTTGCGAATTCGGGTGCGAAACTGCTGGTTTGCGACGACGAGCGGTGGGATCGCATTTCCGAACATCGCGCCGAATTTCCCGGTCTGGAATCGGTTTTCGTCTCGCGTTGCAGGGGTGAGCCCGAAGGGGCCGAACGTTTGGAAACCATCATCGGCAAGCCGGACGATTATGCTGTGCTGCCCGAAGCCGAGTTGCCGGAAGTGGAGATCGCGCCGGAGGATGAAGCGACGATCTTCTACACCAGCGGCACAACCGGGCAGCCCAAGGGTGCTCTGGGCACGCATCGCAATCTTTGCACCAACATTCTCTCCAGCGGCTACAGTGCTGCCTGCGCCGCCTTGCGCCGGGGCGAGGACCCGCCTGAGCCGGTCCAGAAGGTCGGCCTGACGGTCATTCCGCTGTTCCACGTCACCGCCTGCTCCGCTGGCCTGATGGGATACATCGTTGCCGGGCATACCATGGTTTTCATGCACAAGTGGGACCCAGTTAAGGCCTTCGAAATCATCGAGCGTGAAAAGGTCGCCATGACCGGCGGTGTCCCGACGATCGCGTGGCAGCTTATCGAGCACCCCGAGCGCAAGAATTACGATCTCTCCAGCCTCGAAGCTGTCGCCTATGGTGGAGCGCCGTCCGCGCCCGAACTGGTCCGCAAGATCTACGAGGTGTTCGGCGCATTGCCCGGAAACGGCTGGGGGATGACCGAAACCATGGCGACTGTAACAAGTCATTCGTCGGAAGACTATCTCAACCGCCCCGACAGCTGCGGTCCTCCCGTTGCCGTGGCCGATGTCAGGATCATGTCGGAAGATGCCTCGATGCAGCTTCCAGCGGGTGAGATCGGTGAACTCTGGGCGCGCGGCCCGATGGTCGTGAAGGGATACTGGAACCGCCCGGAAGCGACAGCGGAAACATTCGTCAACGGCTGGGTGCGAACCGGCGATCTTGCGCGCGTGGACGACGAAGGTTTTTGCTATATCGCGGACCGGGCGAAGGACATGATTATTCGCGGCGGCGAAAACATCTATTCCTCGGAGGTCGAAAACGTCCTCTACGATCATCCGGCTGTTACAGATGCGGCTTTGATCGGCATTCCTCACAAGACATTGGGCGAGGAACCGGCAGCGGTCGTCCATCTCGCCCCGGGTATGTCGGCAAGCGAAGATGAATTGCGTGGCTGGGTCGCCGACCATCTGGCAAAATTCAAGGTGCCGGTGCGCGTCATATTCGTGAAGGACGTCCTGCCGCGCAATGCCAACGGGAAGATCCTCAAGAAAGATCTGGCGGCACTGTTCGAATGAGCCGCCCGCAAGAAACGAGGAAATTCGGCGAGAAGCGCGAAGCGATTATCAACGCGGCATCGGTGCTGATCAACGATGTCGGGGTCCAGGCGACGACGCTGGCCGATGTAGCGCAGGCGATCGGTCTCAATGCTACCAGCGTCACCTACTATTTCCCGCGCAAGGAACAGCTTATCGTCGCTGTCTATGACGAGACGCTGACCCTCATGGAGGGGATGGCCCGCGAAGCGCTTGCGCAGAACGATCCCGCCGCGCGGCTGCGACATTTTATTTCTGCCCATGTTGCGCTGCGGAAACGCATTCGGGCCGGGGAGAGGGGGCTTACGACTGCCCTGTCGGAAATCCGCACACTCGATCAGGAAGCTTACGATTCGCTGATGGCGCATTATCTGCGCGTTGTCGGGCTCGTGCGGGAATTTTTCGGCGATTGGAAGGATACGGAAGAGCGCGCACTGTTTTCGGCGCGCGCCCATGTTCTCCTGGAAGCGATGATGTGGTGGCCGATATGGTCCATGCGTTATTCCGTGCTCGACTTCCCGCGCATAGAGGAGCGCCTGTTCGATGTGCTCGCGTATGGCCTTCCGGCGCGGAAAGGAGCGTACGATCCCCAGCCATTGATCGGCAATTGGCGGACGACGGACGATGGCGAGGCTGCCCAGAACGAGGCGTTCCTGAGAGCAGCGACCGTAACGATCAACGAGCGCGGGTATCGCGGCGCTTCGGTCAATCGGATTGCCGAAAGCCTCAATGTAACGAAGGGCAGTTTCTACCATCATCATCAGGCGAAGGACGATCTTGTGCTTGCCTGTTTCCAGCAAAGCTATGACCGCTTGTCTGCGGTCCAGTTGGCGGGGCTGGGGATCGGAACGGATTATTTCACCCGCTTGTGCAGTGTGCTGGCCGAACTGGTGGACATCCAGTTTTTCGACCAGACACCGTTGCTGCGGACCACTGCCCTCCAGGCATTGGGCGCCGAACACAAGGCGGATGTCGTCACACGGTCAAACCGGTTGGCGCGGCGTTTTGCCGGAATGCTGATAGATGGTATTGCCGATGGCTCGGTGCGCGCGATCGATCCGCTGGTGGCCGGACAGGTGATGATGTCGACTGTAAACTCGGCCTATGATGCGCGCCATTGGGCTGCGCGATACGAAGATCCGGCGATGGCAGTACGAACCTATCTGTCGGTCGTTTCGCAGGGTATGCTGGCGCCGACCGGGTAGTCTTCACGCCCGGGACCTTCTGACATGAAAGCGCGGAAGCTAGGTTGATTTCATATAGGTAACGGACCGATCCAAACCATCGCTCCGCATCTGGCCGGCGGCGGGCCGCTCGTCCACTTCAAGCTTTAGCAGCGAAGCAAACGAGCGGCACTCCGATTGGTCAGGCGTAACCCCGCAATGGGCACGCCATGGGTGTCGGCTCAGTAGCTGGCCAGGTTGGCGAAGCGATCCTTCAGGTAGCTCGACGAACCGAAGGCTGCTTCCAGTACGCGCGCGCGTTTCAGGTAGAAGCCAACATCGTATTCATCGGTCATGCCGATGCCGCCGTGCAGCTGGATGCCCTGGTTGCTGATGGTGTGCAATACGCGGTTCGCTTCCGCTTTGGCGATGGTTGCCGCACGCGCGACCCCGAAACCGCCATCTACCGCCTGCAGACCTGCCTCGACCGCACTGCGCATCTGCGCAAGATCGGCAAAGAGGTCCGCCATGCGGTGCTGCAGCGCCTGGAACGTTGCCAGCACCTGGTTGAACTGCACGCGCTGTTTCAGATAATCGAGCGTGGTGTCGAACACCTGCTGCGCCATACCAAGCATTTCGGCCGCAGTCAGAACACGCGCGCGATCGAGTACGTCGTCGAGCAAGCTGTCGCCGCCGCCTTCGAGCTTTTCGGCTGTTGCGCCTTCGAAACTTATATCGGCATGGCTGCGCTGGTCTGTGAGCTTGCGGGTGGTGAGCGAAACGCCGTCACCCTTCTCGACGAGATAGAGCCCGTCCTTAGCCGCAACCACGAACAATTCCGCGCCATGCGCTTCGTGTACGAAGGCTTTTTTGCCGGTGATCTTGCCGCCCGAAACGCTCGTTTCGATCGCCGACGGGTCGTGCTGGCCGCTCTCGTCGACCGCGAGCGTTGCCACCGTCTCACCGCTGGCTAGCTTGGGCAGCCACTTGGCTTTTTGCTCTTCGCTACCGCCGAGAATGATTGCCGAAGCCGCAATCGTCGTGGCTACCAGCGGGCTGGCGGTCAGCGTCTTGCCGAGTTCCTCGACCACCAGGCCTGCCGACATGAAGCCGAAGTCCGAACCGCCGTGGTCTTCGGGGATGATGACCCCGGCCCAGCCCATTTCTGCCATCGTGGCATAGGCATCGCGGCTATAGGCGTGATTTTCGCCGCTTGCGCGGACCTTGCGGAATTCGGTTACCGGGCTTTCGTTGGTTGCCCAGTCGCGCGCCATGTCGCGCAGCATTTCCTGTTCTTCGTTGAGAACTGCCATTGTCTGTGCTCCCCTCTCTTACTGGTGGTCGAGCATGCCGAGCACGCGCTTGGCGATGATGTTGTTCTGGATTTCGGTCGATCCGCCGTAGATCGTCGTGGCCTTGCC
>CATMNW010000076.1 GCA_950071875.1 uncultured Erythrobacteraceae bacterium
CAAGGCAGTGATTGCCGGGCTGATGAAATTTCCTGACCAGATTCTGCGTCACGAGGGGGCGCTTTCCGAACTGGCCCGGCGTGACCAAAATGTCGGCCCTGCACTGGATTCACTGCTTGAAGCTGCCGAGACGCTTGATTTGTCCGTACAATCGACCATATCGCTTGACGAAGGCCTACCTGCCCCACCGGAAAAAACTCCATTTGCCTTTCTTCAACAAGGCACCGACCCGGTTGATGCGCGCGAGGATCTGGCCGAAGCCGTGTCGCTGCTGGTCGAAAGACCGGCGCTTGAAGCCGCGCTTGCCGCGGCAACAGCGCGTTTCGAACGCGACCCGGAAGGCTCCATCGCTGAACAGGCCCGATTGCGAGAGCGGTTGCTGGCACTGAACGAACGGTTGAAGCGTTTCGGTCGTAGGAAGGCAGCCAAGGATGACGGCGAATCGGAATCATGATCCGGACGGGACTGCAGCCCGTCGGACTCACTAGACTGGACTGAAAGACTTTATGGCCACCAAGTCGAAGACCAAGGACGATGGCGACGCTCCCCTGATCGACCTCAACGAAGCGTCGGTAAAGAAGCTCATCGCGAAGGCGAAGAAGAAGGGCTACGTCACCTATGACGAGCTGAACGATGCGCTGCCCCAGGGTGAAATGAGCTCCGACCAGATCGAAGACATCCAGTCCGCCCTGTCCGACATGGGTGTCCAGATTGTCGAGAGCGACGAGGAAGCCGAAGCGGCTGCTGAGGAAGCCTCCGAGGTGGAAGAGATTTCCACTGACGACAAGAAGGCCAAGGCGGCAGCGAAGCCCGCTGCAAAGAAGGCCGCGACGGGTGAACGTACCGACGATCCGGTTCGCATGTACCTGCGCGAGATGGGCGCGGTCGAACTGCTGAGCCGCGAGGGCGAAATCGCTATCGCCAAGCGGATCGAAGCCGGTCGCGACATGATGATTATCGGCCTGTGCCAGAGCCCGATAACATTCCATGCGATCATCCAGTGGTCCGAAGCGCTCAACGCCGAAGAAATGCAGCTGCGCGAGATCCTCGATCTCGATGCCATGCTTTCGAAAGAGCCGCCTGCAGACAAGTTGGCCGACGACGCGGAAGACGATGACGACGACGGCGAGATTTCGGAAGAAACCGCCGGTCCGACCATCCGCGACGACGATGACGAAGACGAGGATGACAGCGAAGATGAGGACGAGGACGGCGAAGGCTCGTCCAAGAGCAGTGACGACGACGAAGACGAGGACAACACCATGTCGCTCGCCCAGATGGAAGCTGCGCTCAAACCCGACGCGATCGAACGCTTCGCGCGTATCACCGACCTGTTCGGCAAGTTCGAGAAGCTGCAGAAGGAACGCGTCGATCTGATGGCCCGCGGCGAAGCCTTCACGGCCGCCAAGGAAAAGAAGTACGAAGCGCTTTCCGAACAGCTTACCGCCGAAGTGGAAAGCGTCCAGTTCCATGCGACCAAGATCGAATTCCTGGTCGACAACCTCTACGCTTTCAATCGCCGCCTGACTGCTTTGGGTGGTCAGATGCTGCGCCTTGCGGAGCGTCACAAGGTCAAGCGTATCGACTTTCTTAATGCCTACATCGGCAATGAGCTGGACGACAACTGGCTCACCGCGAATGCGAAGAAGGACAAGAAATGGGCCGCTTTCGCCGAGAAGGAAGGTGAAGCCGTCGAACGGATCCGTGCCGAGATTTCCGACATCGCCAGTCAGACCGGCATGGCACTGGAAGAATTCCGCCGTATCGTGAACATGGTCCAGAAGGGTGAGCGCGAAGCGCGCATCGCCAAGAAGGAAATGGTCGAGGCGAACCTGCGCCTCGTGATCTCGATCGCCAAGAAATACACCAACCGCGGGCTGCAGTTCCTCGACCTGATCCAGGAAGGTAACATCGGCCTGATGAAGGCGGTCGACAAATTCGAATACCGCCGCGGTTACAAGTTCAGCACCTACGCGACATGGTGGATTCGCCAGGCGATCACCCGCTCGATCGCCGACCAGGCGCGCACTATCCGCATCCCGGTCCACATGATCGAGACGATCAACAAGCTGGTCCGGTGTTCGCGCCAGTTCCTGCATGATCAGGGTCGCGAACCGACTCCTGAAGAGATGGCAGAAAAGCTCTCCATGCCGCTCGAAAAGGTGCGCAAGGTGATGAAGATCGCCAAGGAGCCGATCAGCCTCGAAACACCGATCGGCGACGAGGAAGACAGCCACCTCGGGGATTTCATCGAGGACAAGAATGCAATCATTCCTGTCGACGCTGCAATTCAGGCCAACCTCAAGGAAACGGTCACCCGGGTTCTTGCGTCCCTGACCCCGCGCGAAGAGCGCGTGCTGCGCATGCGCTTCGGCATCGGCATGAATACCGATCACACCCTTGAGGAAGTCGGGCAGCAGTTCTCCGTGACACGCGAACGTATTCGCCAGATCGAGGCCAAGGCACTCAGAAAGCTCAAGCATCCTAGCCGCAGCCGCAAGATGCGCTCGTTCCTCGACCAGTAAGACAGTTCCGGCCAACCGGAACAGTCCCTCACAAGTCTTCGCCGATGCCCGGTTCAGCGCCGTGCATCGGCGAACTTTTGTGGGGAACCACCACGATATTGGATGATTGCGTCAAGAGAACAGACGACCGGCCTGCATGGAATGGGACCGGCTTCGGGGGACAATCCCATTCTCGCACGCGTTCCAGAAATCGATTTCGAAGAGCTCCTTTCACGCTCGCCGAACCCCTATGTCCTGCTCGATACCAACCTGAGTATCGTCTGGATGAACGATGCCTATCTCAAGGTGACGATGCGGGAGCGCGGTGAAATCCTTCATCGCAACATGTTCGAGGCTTTTCCGAGCGAAGGCGAAAGCTATCACCAGCTCAAGGAATCGTTCGACCGTGTAATCGAGACTGGCGAGACCGACGAGATCGCCCACATCCGGTACGACATCGCCAACCCCGATGGCAGTTTCGACACGCATTACTGGAGCGCTACGCATACGCCCCTCTCGGATGCGGACGGGAACGTCGCGTATATTCTGCAGCATACGGTCAACATCACCGAGCTCGAGGAGCTGCGGCGACTACGCGAAACCGCGGGCGTGGTAGAACGGGCACGCAATGTCGAGAAGCGGTACCGGAACGCAGCCGACGAACTGGTACGTGTGACGAACCTCATCGAACAGGCGCCGGGCTTCGTGGCGGTGCTGTCCGGGGAAGACCATCGTTTCCTGTTGGCGAATGCCGCCTATCGCACACTTGTCGGCGATCGCGACCTTATTGGCCGGACAGTTTCAGAAGCGCTTCCTGAGGTGGAGGAACAAGGTTTCGTCGGCACGCTCGATCGGGTCCGTCAAACCGGGAAGGCCTATTTCGGAACCAGGGAACGGGTAGCCCTGGTCGATCCGGAAACAGGCAGTGAAAATGAATTCCATCTGGAGTTCATTTTCCAGCCAATCGCCGAAACGAATGGTGAAGTCACCGGCGTCTTCATCCAGGGTTACGATGTCACCGAAGAGGTCGAGGCTGAAGAACGCCAAACGCTGCTTATCAACGAACTCAACCACCGGGTCAAAAACACGCTCGGCATCGTTCAGGGATTGGCGCAGCAATCGTTCGGAGGCTCAGGAGAAAAGAGGCTGGACGTGTTTGTTGCGCGTCTTGCTGCACTGGCCAGCGCACATAATCTCCTGACCGAATGCAGCTGGAAGACTGCCAATTTGGAATCCATCATTCGCCGGTCCTTGGCCGCCACGGCCGGTAGCGATTCGGATCGTTTTTCGTTCGACGGGCCGGCATTCACACTGGAACCGCAGCAAGCAGTTGCATTGGCCATGATCGTCCATGAATTGGCTACCAACGCCCTCAAATACGGCGCGCTGTCTAACGGTAACGGACAAATCGCAATACGCTGGCATATGCAGGATGCCGAAGACGCTGAGCGCCTCGTCATCGAATGGCAGGAAAGCGGGGGACCACCGGTCTCCGAACCCGAAAAGCGCGGCTTCGGATCCCGCCTTATTGCCCGCGGCTTCGGCAACCGGCACGACAGCGTCACCGTCGATTACGCGCCGCATGGATTATACTGTCGCCTGGAGACAACCGTATGAATTTCGCCAACCGGCATGTCCTGATTGTCGAGGATGAGCCGATCATCGCCTTTGGCCTCGAAGATTTGCTGGTTGGCGAAGGGGCTAACGTATCGCTTGCCACCGCTCTCGGCGAAGCCGAGGACATGCTGGACGAGATCGATCCCGATTGGGCAATCCTTGATGTGAACCTGCGCGGTAGCAAGAGTTACAGCCTGGCCGCTTCGCTGGTGGAAAAGGGCGTCGGCTTCATATTCGCGACAGGTTATGGCGATGCCGAACATCCGCCCGAATTCCGCGCAGTTCCTACGATAACCAAGCCCTATTCCCTGGATCATATTCGCCAAGCTTTGTCGCAGTTGCCCTGAAATCCCCAGTTTGTGCCGGGGATGATGCCGTAAACCGGTGGATTGCAGGGCCGTAAATCCCTATGTGGCTGCCATGCGTATCGCCATTGCCTCCGACCATGCTGCAATCGACCTCAAGGCCGAGTTGCGCGACTGGTTGATAGATCAGGGCCACGAGGTCGCCGACCTTGGCCCCCAAACTGCCGACAGCGTGGATTATCCCGACTTCGGCTACAAACTCGCTGGCGTGATTGCCGACGGCACTGCCGAGCGCGGTATTGCGCTTTGCGGTTCGGGTATCGGCATTTCGATGAGCGTAAACCGTAATCCGGGCGTACGCTGCGCCTTGGTATCCGAACCGCTTTCGGCCTCTCTTTCGCGCGAGCACAACAACGCCAACTGCATCGCCATGGGTGCGCGCCTTATCGGCAGCGACATGGCAAAGGCATGCGTCACCGCCTTTCTCGATACCGAATTCGCTGATGACCTTCCTGATGGGACGGGGCGCCACCGCCGCCGCGTCGACAAGCTTTCGAACCCGGAGATCTGATTTGGCCACCCAGCCTGCCCATACCGACCGCGATCCGACAGCCCGCTTCTGGCACGATACCCTGGCTGAAGCCGATCCGGATATCCACGCTGCAATCCGCAACGAACTCGCGCGTCAGCAAGACAAGATCGAACTGATCGCGAGCGAGAATATCGCTTCGAACGCAGTGCTCGAAGCTACCGGCAGCGTATTCACGAACAAATATGCCGAAGGCTATCCGGGCAAGCGCTATTACGGTGGCTGTGACTATGCCGATGTGGTCGAAACGCTGGCTATAGATCGCGCCAAACAGTTGTTCGGATGCAATTTTGCAAATGTGCAGCCCAACTCCGGCAGCCAGATGAACCAGGCGGTCTTTCTCGCGCTGTTGCAGCCGGGCGATACCTTCATGGGCCTCGACCTGAATTCGGGTGGGCACCTCACCCATGGTTCGCCGGTTAACATGAGCGGCAAGTGGTTCAATCCGGTCAGCTACGGCGTTCGCAAGGACGATGAACTGATCGACATGGACGAGGTGATGGCCATCGCCAAGGCCAACAAGCCCAAGCTGATCATCGCCGGTGGCACCGCCTATTCGCGGGTCTGGGACTGGGCCGCGTTCCGCAAGGTTGCGGACGAAGTCGGCGCTTACCTGATGGTCGATATGAGCCATATTTCCGGCCTCGTCGCAGGGGGCGCGCATCCCTCGCCCTTCCCGCACGCCCATGTTGTCACGACCACGACCCACAAATCGCTTCGCGGACCGCGCTCGGGCGTGATCCTTTGGGATGACGAGGAGCTCAGCAAGCCGATCAACATGGCGGTGTTCCCGGGCATGCAGGGTGGCCCCTTGATGCATGTCGTTGCCGCAAAGGCCGTGGCCTTCGGCGAGGCGCTGCGACCCGACTTCAAGGACTACGCCCACCGCATCGTGGAAAACGCGCGCGCACTGGCCGAAGGCATCGAGGCTAACGGTCTGCGTGTCGTATCCGGCGGGACCGACAATCATTCCATGCTGGTCGATCTCACCGCGAAGGACGTTACCGGGAAGGCCGCGGAAGCCGGGCTCGATCGCGCATGGCTGACCTGTAACAAGAACGGCATTCCATACGACACGCGCAGCCCTTTCGTGACCAGCGGCGTTCGGCTCGGCACACCTGCTGGCACCACGCGCGGCTTCGGACCCGATGAATTCCGCACGATCGGTGCGCTGATCTGCGAAGTGGTTGACGGCATGTCGCGCAATGGACCCGACGGCGACGGGCAGCTTGAAGAAAAGGTCCGCAGACGGGTTGCCGAACTGTGCGCCGCTTTTCCCGTGTATCCGGGTCGTTGAGGAGACCACCGATGGTAGACAAGGATCCGCAGCATCAGGATCACGATCTCGTTTCCGACGCCGGGGACGAGATCAAGAGCATGGCGAAGGAAGGGCTCGCCCATCCGTCGACCAAACCTGTCCTGACAGGCGCAGCCATTGGCGCCGTTGCCGGCGGTATCCTCCCCGTCGTGACGTGGCCACTCGGCCTGATCGCCGGGGCCGGTTATATGCTCTACAAACGCGTCCGACCGTAAATGCGCTGCCCGTTCTGTGCCAATGACGACACCCAGGTAAAGGACAGTCGTCCGACCGAGGATTCTACCTCGATCCGTCGCCGCCGACAGTGTTCGAGCTGTGGTGCACGCTTTACGACATTCGAGCGGGTCCAGCTTCGCGAAATCACCGTGGTGAAGAGCGGTGACCGGCGCCAGCCTTTCGATCGCAGCAAGCTGGAACAATCGATCTCGCTCGCGTGTCGCAAGCGCGATGTGCCTCAGGAACGTATCGACCAACTGGTTTCCGGTATCCAGCGGCAGGTAGAAACAGCGGGCGAAGCCGAAGTCCCTTCCCAGCGGATTGGCGAGATGGTCATGATCGGCCTGAAAGGGATCGACAGCGTTGCCTATATCCGGTTCGCTTCGGTCTACCGGGACTTCAGCGAGGCGCGCGATTTCGAAGAGTTTGCCAGTACCGTCCAGGAAGCGGCAGCCCATGAGCGGGATTGACCAGCGCAAACCGGTAATCGTCCTCGTCCGGCCCCAGCTGGGAGAGAATATCGGCAAGGCTGCGCGAGCGATGCTCAACTTCGGTCTTGTCGAAATGCGGCTCGTCGAACCGCGGGACGGTTGGCCCAATCCGTCTGCGGGTCCGGCGGCATCCGGCGCGGATACCGTTCTGGAACAGGCTCGGGTCTTTTCGACAACGGCCGAAGCCGTGGCCGATTGCGCGCATGTCTATGCAACGACCGTGCGCAAGCGCGGTGTGACCAAGCCGGTCGTTACTCCGGAAGAAGCAACCCGCGAAATCGCAGGAGCACAGGGGCGCAGCGCAATCTTGTTCGGTCCCGAACGTTCGGGCCTCGAAACGGAGGATGTTGCACTGGCGCGCGCCATTCTGACTGTTCCGATCAATCCAGAGTTTGGTTCACTCAATCTGGCTCAGGCGGTCATCCTTTGTGCCTATGAGTGGTCGAAGAACGAAACGCTGGTTCAACCGACGCAGGAGGCCCTGCTCCCGCCTGCCCCGCAGGAAGACCTTGATGGATTGATTGGCCATCTCGAGTCGATGCTCGAGCCGAAGGGATATTTCAGACCCGAAGCGCGCTCCGAAGCTACGCGCCGGACCTTGCGTGGAGTATTGACCAAGCCAGGCTGGAATCACCTCGAAATCCGGACCCTACGTGGAGTATTGTCGTCGCTTGGCAGGGGCAGGCGAGAATGAAATAGCAATGGATTGCTAATTCTTCGCAATAGTGTATTTTAAAGCGGAGGAGAAAACTTATGAATACTTCAAAAGTATTTTTGACAGCAGTTGCTGCCGGTTTTATCTCATTCCCCGCTATCGCGCAGGATACTCAGGAAAGCGATGCGGCTGCTGCTGAAGCAGGATCTCCGCAGGGCACTGCCGTTAAGGCTGCAGAAGAACGGGATGACGAAAAGGTGGTCTGTCGGGAATTGGCCCCGAGAGTGGGAACACGCGTTCCCGGCCGCAATGTTTGCCTCACCGTCTACCAGTGGGAACAATGGGCGGAAACGACCCGTGACGAAATGCGCGACATCGAACGTAGGGGACTCACCCGCAATACCCCGGGATGAACCGCGATGATCGGACGTTTGCCAAATTCGTCCATGCGATGTTCAGTCAACTGTGATACACCCCGGTTCGGAATGACAGGAGGAATCATGAATTTCAAAATCGCACTCGCAGCCGGAGCGGCTACGCTTCTCGTAGCACCGGCCACCCCCGCTTTCGCCCAGGACAAGGCGGAACTGGTCGATGAAAATGATGCAAAGGCGGACGATCCCGCGACTGTGCGCTGCAAGCGCCTGCCCCCGCCGGTCGGTTCGCGCGTCGGCGGCAAGCGTGTCTGCAAGACCAATGCAGCCTGGCGCCTCGAAAAGGAAGCCGCTGGAGCTGCCGCACGTGAAAACCAGGAACGCAGCGCTGTCGGAAGCCGCGGTAGCTGATAGTTCTCAGTCGGGACTGCGCAAGCGGTCCCACTCTTCAAGTTCGTAGGCGATCGAGGTTTCGACCAGTTCGTCCCAGATTTGCGCGATCTTCCCTGCCGGAAGGTCGCGCTTTTCTGCATCTACGCGTGCGTTTTCGACGACTTCGGTCTTGCGCGCTTCATCGCGGACGACAGCGCGATCCGTCTTGATGCGCGCCGCAGCCCGCATGTACCCGAACCGGCGGTCGAGCAGGTCCATCAGTTCGCGGTCGGTGGTATCCACACCGATGCGCACTTCGCGCATATCGGTGCAGTCTTCAGGCAGTTTGAAAGCGTCCTTCATGACGACGCGCCCTGCCCCGACGGAACGCACTTGTCGAGCGCCTATGTTATCGCTTGACGCGCGGCACGATATTGCTAGGAGCGCGCCTTCGCGAATTGGCTCCGCACCCCGGTGAAGCGGCAGCCGCGCTGGTCAGTGATCAGCGGTGCGATGCCGGGTTGGATGGCTGCCACAGGGGTAGCCCAGCAAATTGAAGGAAATACCATGACGAAGCGCACCAGCGCCAAGTACAAACTCGACCGCCGGATGGGTGAAAACATCTGGGGTCGTCCGAATTCCCCGGTCAACAAGCGTTC
>CATMNW010000077.1 GCA_950071875.1 uncultured Erythrobacteraceae bacterium
ATGATGATCTCTTCGCAAGAGTATCGCGCCAACACCTTCGGTCATATTCTCATGCTCGCCGGCGAGCGTCTCGTGCAAGCCGATGGGCCCGCCACCGATCCCAACAACTGGCCGGTCTTTGGACTGGTCGCCGACGAGCTGCACCGCATGGGCGGCTACGCCTTTCACGCGCACGGAGGCTACGACAAGGGTATTTACGGCGATTTTCCACAGTAAAAGACCGACGGGGTCGAACTGCTGCAATTCGCCGAGTATCGCGGAATCGGAATCGACGGTTGGTATCACATCCTCAACGCCGGCTATCGTTTCCCGGCCATCGGAGCCAGCGATTATCCTTATTGCCGCGCGATGGGTGATTGCCGCACGTATGCGCGCGTCGACGGTGAACTCACGGTGCGCAAATGGATCGATGCCACCGCCGCCGGTCGCAGATCCGGTGCCCGAACGGTTCGACGAGGACGATCACGGCGAACCGCCGGTCGGGCACGACATCCCCGCGCACGATCACGGTTCATACGACGAGGAAGATGTCGAAACCGGATCGAGCTTCGCGCACGAACCGCCCTTCCGCCCGCGCCGCAACTGGACGCGGATCTGGACGATCGGCGCGGTCGCCTTCGCGCTTGCCGCGCTCGGTGTGTTCGGGGCGTTGCAATATTTCGGCATGCCCGACTGGTTGCCGGGCAACCGCCCGACCTTCGTCCAGGCACCGCCCGATCTCGTGCTCGAATTCCCGCCCGACCGGCAGGACCGGCGCACACTGCCCAACGGGATCGAATATTTCGAGACCAGCGGGACGGTGACCAATGTCGGCACCGAGACCCGGCGCCTGCCCCCGATCAAGATCGTGCTGCGCGATTCGCGCGAGCGGATCGTTTACGAAACGCAGATCGTCCCCCCGGTGGGCGAGCTCGCCCCGGGCGAAAGCGTGACCGTGAACGAGGCGATCGTCGACGTGCCGACCAGCGCGAAATTCACCGAATTCGGATGGGCGGCGTTCTGACGCTGAGAAAATTCGCGCGAATGCAAGCAAACCGCACGGATGCGCTTGCGGCCCCGCCAAACCGGTGTTAATGGCGCGCGCCTACCGAGCAGGCCCGCTCCTTCGATAGCGGGCCTTGTCATGTCTAGAGTGCGGTCGTGGCGGAACTGGTAGACGCGCAACGTTGAGGTCGTTGTGGGTGAATAACCCGTGGAAGTTCGAGTCTTCTCGACCGCACCAGACAGTTTCAGAGGGAACCAAAAAACACCTACCCGGCCTACTCGGCGCCGGAAGGTGCACGGTCCTGCGGTCATTCGGTAGCGCGAGGATAAAAGCGTGGGCCAGAGACCACTGGATCGGCCGCCTCTCCGCGCTCAATTCCCTTGTCGTCTCTGTTTGGTTTTTCCTCGCCGCATTGGGCGAAAGGGTGATGCGGGACGTGAGGCTTATCGGCCCGTAAGCCCTAGCAACTCTTCCTGCGCCGACCACGACAACGGCAGGGCTGCATCAAGCAACCGCTTGCGGGTAAGGCACGCAGGAGCCCGGCCATCGGCAATCGCTTCAATTATCGTCGGGCTCAGCCAGCTCAGCCGGACCAGCTTGGTTAGCTGTTTGCGGCAGCGTCTCTCACGCTGGGCGATCCGGTTGATGCTTAGTTCTGGGCTGGCAAGGACGAGTGCGCGTGCTTCAAGAGCAACGCCGAGCAAAGCGATCAGACCACTGTCGACTGGCTCTTGATACGCTTCCCGATCGATGCGCAGCTTGGCTTCGCGGAACGGCTTTCGGGATGGAAGCGGAATGCTCCAGAGCCAGTGATCGCTGGTGGTTCCGCCCAGCTTTTTTGCATCGAGCCGCACATCTATCCGGTCACGGCCTATCTGCATCCCGGCGATCAGCTGCGGGATAATAATTTGGCGGTGAGCTTGAAGCGCCAGGTTTGCGACGGCCTGCCGCGCCTTCACGAACAGCTCCCGGAGTGTGCCACCATCATCTTCGCCCGAGGTTCTGCGAAGGGCGTGCTCGTCCCCGAGTAACGCAGTCAGCCCGGCGATCAGGTGTCTCTCGAGACTGCCCTGCCCGATTCGGGTTACAGGAGCACCATCCGGTCGCGCCAGATCCTTGCGGGTCTCGTAATAGGCATATCGCCTTGATCCCTTGGTGACATAAGTCGGAACCATCGGGCGCCCCTCCGGATCGATCAGTAGACCACGAAGTAGCGCAGGCTGCGGATCATTCTTCGGTCTACGCCTCGGTGGAGCCTTTTCCTGCAGCCGCTGCTGCACCGCATCCCACAGCTCCTTGTCGACGATCGCGTCGTGCTCGCCCTCATAAACCCTACCCTTGTGCACAATCTTGCCGCGGTAGATCGGGTTCTTCAGGAGGTGGAACAGGCTGCCGCGCCGGAACGGGATGCCACCCTTGTGGGGACCGCTGGTCCGCACCTGTACCTTGGTGCGAATGCCCTGGGCCTCGAGCTCGGCAATCAGTTCGTTCGCCGAACGCGACTCAACGTAGCGCCGCATGATCGTGCGCACCCGCTCGGCCTCCTCCTGCACCGGCACCAGCTTGCGCTCGATCACCTCGTAGCCCAGCGGCACCGGACCTCCCATCCACATGCCTTTTTTCTTCGAAGCGGCGATCTTGTCCCTGATCCGCTCCCCGGTCACCTCGCGCTCGAACTGCGCGAACGAGAGCAGTACGTTGAGCGTAAGGCGTCCCATGCTGGTCGTGGTGTTGAACGCCTGTGTCACCGAGACGAAGCTCGACTCTTTCGCATCGAGTCGCTCCACGATCTTGGCGAAGTCGGCAAGACTGCGGGTCAGGCGATCGACCTTATAGACCACGATCACATCAATGAGGCCGCGCTCAACGTCGTCTAAAAGGGCCTTAAGCCCCGGACGCTCCATATTGCCGCCCGAGAAGCCGCCATCGTCGTAGTGGGTTTCAATCAGCATCCAGCCTTCGTGGCGCTGGCTCTGGATATACGCTTCGCAAGCTTCGCGCTGGGCGTGGAGGCTGTTGAACTCTTGCTCGAGACCATCTTCGGTCGACTTACGGGTGTAGACAGCGCAGCGCAGGGGTTTGCACCCGCTCATCGCGTCAGTCCGAAGAATCGCGGACCATTACGATGGGTCCCGGTGATGGCCTTCGCAATTGCGGTCAGTGAGCGCCAGACCCTCCCCTCATACTCGAAACCCTCATCGAGGACCGTTATCGTATGACCGGCACCGTGCCAGTCGCGCACCAGCCTGGTGCCGACTGTGAGCTTGCGCGGCGGCGGGGACTTAGCTTCATCCGTCAAACCGCTTGCTTTGGAGGCCTGCCGCAGGATGCGGCGGGTCTCGCGGCTGATTCCACCACGACGCTTTTCCTGCAGCCGGTAGGCGACACCCAATCGGAGCAGGTCAGGCGAAATATTCGGGGTGGGGGCGCCGTAACAGTGCACCCACTCCTTCCTCAGCTCTGAGCCTTGCAGCTTTTCCAACCGATCGAGCGGCATCCTTACAGAACGCGCCATCAGCCAGCCTTCGCGTCAGAGGAGCGAGTACCAATTCGATATACGCTGTTCCCTTGCTTGCCAGTTTCCCGCACAGCCACGCCCCCCTTCTTCCGAAGGCCGGTCAGAAATGCGCGACAGGTATGCGCCTGCCAGCCGGTCGCGTTCGCGATCTGGTCAATTGTCGCGCCTGACTTGCGCCGCAGGAGCCGTTCAACGGTTGCCTTCTTGGTGGTCCCACTTTTTTGGCGAAGGGGCTTCTCGTTAGACGACTTCTTGCAAGAGACATGCGAGGCGGGTTCATCATCGGTGCCCGATATGGGGTGCGAACCTGCGGCGAGCTTCGCAGAGGCCGTTGCCAGCGAGGGGCTATCATTGGAGGTGGTGGCAAAATCTGCATGCGACATGGGTGGTTCTCCTTCATTGGAGCGGCGTCAGTCGCCGGTCCCACCACCCGGGGCCCCGGACCACGTACCGCGTCGGGGCTGCGCCCCCACCCCCTGGGCCGCGATATTGTGCACGCACCAATGCTTCGTTTGAGGGGGAAGTCGAGCGGAATAAGGGGCATATCTAAATGTCCGCTTCGAGCCCTAAAAGCGGCTCAATCTACCCAATCATCGCGACCCAACCGACGACCTTGAACCTAATCGACGCCCCCTCAACGCGTGTGCACTCATCGGCCACGTCGATCACTCTCGCACCCCGCAATCTTGCCCCCCGTTTTTGCATCTGTGCACACCGCAATTCACGCCTCCATTGACGAGGGGCCGATTTTTTTTAAGGTTCTCGTCGGAGGGACGCACAATGAAAGATTTGCGCAGCAGCACGCTGTTCGTGGCGCTCACGCGCCCGCAGATGTTTGCGGGCGTGACCTATTCCTATTTCGTCATCAACGCAGTGATCTGTGTTGAGCTGTTCCTGATTTTCGGGTCGTTCTGGATCCTGCTCGTCGCGCTGGCAATCCATCTGGCAGGCGTGTTGTCCTGCCTCAAGGAACCGCGAATCTTCGATCTCTGGCTGACCCGGGTGAGGACCTGTCCAAGAGTGCGCAATCACAAGGTATGGCGGTGCAACTCCTACCATCCCTGACAAATGACCCGCGCATCGTCTCCCGCGAAACGCCCGCTGGATCCAAGCTGCCTTATGCACGTCACTTAGACGATGCGACGATCGAGCTGCGCGATGGCTTGCTCATGCAAACCATCAGGCTGCGCGGCCTCCTGTTTGAGACGGCTGATAGCGACGAACTCGATTATCGAGCGCAGCTGCGCGACGGCATGCTGCGCGCGCTGGGTTCGTCTCGTTTTGCAGTATACCACCACGTCGTTCGTCGCCGAGCCGACGGGCAAATCGGCAGCCTGGACAATGACGGTTTCGCCAGCGAGCTCGATGCGCGCTGGCGCGAACGCCTCGCCTCGCGCAATCTGTTCGTCAACGAGCTGTTCCTGACCATTATACGCCGCCCCCTGCAGGGCAAGATCGGTATTGGCGACCGACTGAGCGGCTGGTTTTCGCGGAAAGCCAAGCGCGACGCCGAGGCGATCGACCGCGATCGCCGCGCACTCGACAAAGCACGCGATGCAATGATGGCAGCGCTCACTCATTACCGGCCGCAATTGCTGACCCGGTACGACACCAAAGCGGGCATACATTCCGAACCGCTCGAATTTCTTTCATCGCTCTTCAACGCCAATCTGCACCCGATGCTCGAGCCTGAAGGCGATCTTGGCATGCACATTCCCGCGCGCCGGGTGAGCTTCGGGCATGAGGCGATCGAGCTTGGCAAAAGCGGCACCGATCCCAAGCGTTTCCAAGCGATCGTCTCTATCAAGGATTATCCAAGCCGGACTGCCCCCGGCGTCTTGGATGAACTTTACCGATTGCCGATCGAGATGACATTTTCGCAGAGCTTCGCCCTGGTGGAGCGCGGCGAGGCACTTGGCCGGATGAAGCTCGCTCTGCGCCGAATGAAGGCGAGCGACGATGATGCGCACTCGCTGCGCGATGAACTCGCCGTGGCAACCGATCAGGTCGCCGCGGGGCGCGCCGGGTTTGGTGAGCATCACACCACCATCGCCATTCATGCGCGCGATCTCAAACGGCTCGATGCTGATGTCGCCGAAGTCGTCGCGATCCTTGCCGATAACGGGATTAATGCTGTCCGCGAGGACATCGCGCTGGAACCGGCGTTCTGGGCGCAGTTCCCGGGCAATTTCCGCTATATTGCGCGCCGGGGCCTGATCTCGACGACCAATTTTGCCGCCTTCGCGAGCCTTCACAATTTTCCCGTCGGAAAGCGCAGCGGCAATCACTGGGGCGAGGCAGTCACGCTGCTCGAGACGACCGCAGCCGGTCCCTACCATTTCAATTTCCACCACCACGATCTTGGTAACTTCACGGTGATCGGCCCGTCTGGCTCCGGCAAGACGGTGTTGCTCACGTTTCTGTTGGCACAGGCGCGGCGGTTCGATCCGCGGATCATACTGTTCGACAAGGACCGCGGGGCCGAGTTGTTCATTCGCGCCATTGGTGGCCGCTACGACCGGCTCCGCCCGGATGCCCGCGCAGAGCTTAATCCACTCCAGCTCGACGACACTCCCGGAAACCGCAAATTCTTGCTCGAATGGCTCGAACTACTGGCAGGCGGGCTCGACGAGTCCGAACAGGAAATGGTGCGGGACGCGCTCGAAACGAATTTCCTCCAGCCACCCGAGCGCCGTCGCCTGTCACACCTGGTGCAATTGTTCCGTGGGGGGGGCCGGCCCGATGCGCGTGATCTGCACGCCCGCTTGCGACCGTGGTGGGGTGATAGCGAGCATGCATGGCTGTTCGACAATGAGCGCGACACTACCGACCTGACCTCGCGGACGATCGGGTTCGATATGACCGCGATCCTCGACGATCCAAAGCTGCGCACGCCGGCGATGCTCTATTTCTTCCATCGGGTCGAAGAGCGTCTCGATGGCGACCCGACCATCATCGTCATCGATGAGGGCTGGAAGGCGCTCGACGACGAGGTGTTTGTGAGCCGGATCCGGGACTGGGAGAAGACCATCCGGAAGCGGAACGGGGTAGTCGGCTTTGCGACCCAGAGTGCGAGCGATGCGCTCGAAAGCAAGATCGCCTCGGCGATTATCGAACAGGCCGCGACCCAGATCTTCATGCTGAACCCCAAGGCCCGGCGCGAAGACTATATCGACGGCTTCGGCCTGACCGAACACGAATACGGTCTCATCACCTCTCTTCCCGACAGTTCACATTGCTTCCTGATCCGGCATGGCAAGGAAAGCGTGGTCGCGCGGCTCGATCTCTCTGGTGAAGACGATATCCTCACCATCCTCTCAGGTCGCGAGAAAACAGTGCGGCTCTACGATGAAATTGAAGCCCAGCACGGCGCTGCTCCGCCAGACTGGATGAGCCAGCTCCTTGAACGGGTGGCCGCCTGATGGCCTGCCCTCCCATCATCACCGGCGATCGCTTCCTTGAGCGCACGTTGACCCATCTCGACTGTCAAGCACAGACGCTGGGCACCTGGGGTTACCAATCGCTGGGCGAACCCGGCTCGACAGCGTCATTGGTGATGAGTGCCCTGCTCACTATCTTCATCGCTCTGTTCGGAATTCGGCTCCTGTTCGGTTCGGGCCCAGGCGCGCGTGATGTTGTCTACAACGTGGCTAAGATCGGTATCGTGTTGACCCTTGCTTTCTCGTGGCCGGCCTATCGCGTGCTAGTGCACGATCTGGTGCTTTACGCTCCGGGCGAGGTCGCCGCATCGATCGCGACGTCCGCTGCCAACGATACGCCTGGTGGAATGGTGGGCGCGCTCCAGGATACCGATAATGCCATCGTCAATCTGACGGAAATTGGGACCGGGCGAAATATCGGCCAGTTCGTTGACGAAGGCGGAACCGGTGGCAGCTTGCAAGCCAGCGCGATGCGCGACGAAAACGCCCTTGGGTGGTCGCGGCTTATCTGGCTCGCCGGAACGATCGGAGTGCTAGGTCTCTTGCGGATAGCAGCCGGCCTGCTCCTTGCGATCGCACCACTCATGGCAGGCCTGCTATTATTCGAGGCCACACGCGGCCTGTTCGCAGGTTGGCTGCGAGGACTGGCACTCGTGCTTTTGGGATCGCTCGGCACCAGTGTCGTGCTCGCTGCGGAACTGGCGGTGCTGCGCCCCTGGCTCGCTGACGCCTTACGCCTACGCGAGCTCGGCTATGCCACACCATCGGCGCCGATCGAGCTGTTCGCGATGACTTTGGCATTTGCGCTCGTGCAGTTCGGTCTCATCTGGCTGCTCGGCAAGATTGCCTTTGCGAGAGGATGGGTGTCCCTTCCCGACCTTTCTGGCCTGCGTGAGCAGGTTGCAGCGCAAACCAAGCACGAACGCGAGGTCACAAACCAAGTCGTCGAGCGCAGCCGGGTCCAGCGAATGGCCGATTCATTGGAAGCAGTCGTCGATCGCGAGCGCGCACCCGGCGCCTCGCGAACCGCGATGCGTGGCCTTACGCATGCACCCGCAAACGGAACGGGTCGCGATGTCTCATCGGTTGCGAGATCTCACGATAGACTCGGCCAGTCCGGCCGGCGTACGAGCCTCCGCCAAGGGCACTCACAAACCAGAAGGGAGGCGACGCGATGACCGACCATAGCAAGATCGATCGAGACGATGCGCTCGTCCTCGACAGCTGGGCTGAAGGCCCGCTCGAGCAAGCAGTGCGCTCGCGTCGCACGGCTTGGATTGTCGCAGCCATTGCCGGTGCAATCGCGGCTTTGCTCGCGGTGGCCGTCGCCTTTATCCTGCCGCTCAAAGAGACCGAACCCTACGCAATCCTCGTCGACCGCCAGACAGGCCATGTCGAAACATTGTCTCCGCTCGAAACCCAGGCGCTCACTGCCGACACCGCGCTAACGGAATCATTCCTGGCGCAATATGTCATCGCGCGCGAGAGCTACGACGCGGCCAGCTTGCAGCGCGACTATCGCAAAGTGGCGCTATGGTCCGCCCCCGAAACCCGGCGCGATTATGTTGCTTTGATGGATCCCGACAACCCGGCTGGTCCGATTGGCACATATGGGCGCGATGCGATGGTGCGGGTCGAGATCAAGAGCGTATCCTCGCTCTCCGCGCGTCAATCGCTGGTCCGCTTCGTCACATCGCGAACCGATCGCGGAGGGACGGGGCGCGACATTCAGCATTGGGCGGCGGTGATCGATTATGAGTTTGTCACAGGTCCGATGACTCAAGATGATCGCCTCCTCAATCCGCTCGGATTCCAGGTCACGCGCTATCGCCGCGACGCCGAAACGCTGCCCCAGCTGGTCGAAGAAGCAGATTCAGCGGACGCCCTGGCACAATGAAAGCGTTGATCCTCTGCCTTGCGCTATTGTTGGCCCCACCGGTCGCTGCGCAATCGTCGACCACCTTTGCGTGGGTGCCGGGACAAGAAATCTTGCTCGCAGCAGACACACGCTCGGGGCTCACGATTGGTTTTGAGCCTGGTGAGACGATTGCACGGATCAGTGTGGATGACGATAAGACATTCGCGGTCCAGGTCATGGCTGATGG
>CATMNW010000078.1 GCA_950071875.1 uncultured Erythrobacteraceae bacterium
CCTACAGGCCCGGGTCCATGCGATACGCCGCCGCATGAGCCGCACCCATTCCCTGCTCCGGACCGCGACAATTCGCGGTCCCGCGCGGCCCGGATTTTCTTCGCTTGGACCGTGTAACACCCGGTCCATGTCTGCGACCAAACGAGAGAATACAGAGACGAATCATGGCTGACACCAATTACGACGTCATCGTGCTCGGAAGCGGCCCCGGCGGCTATGTCGCGGCAATCCGCTGCGCGCAGCTGGGCCTGAAGACTGCTATCGTCGAACGCGAACTGCTCGGCGGGATCTGCCTCAACTGGGGTTGTATCCCGACCAAGGCGCTGCTCCGCTCGGCGGAGATCATGCACTATGCCCAGCATGCTAGCGACTATGGCTTAAAGATCGCCGGCAAGATCGAGGCGGATCTCGAAGCCGTGGTGAAGCGCAGCCGCGGTGTGGCCAAGCAGCTGAACCAGGGCGTCACGCACCTGATGAAGAAGAACAAGATCGCGGTGCATATGGGCGAGGGCACGCTGACCGGCCCGACAAGCCTCACGGTAAAGGGTGAACAGGGCGAGGAGAAGCTCACCGCCAAACACGTGATCGTCGCCACCGGCGCGCGCGCGCGCGACCTGCCCTTCGCCAAGGCGGACGGCGAACGTGTCTGGACCTATCGCCATGCGATGACCCCGAAGGAAATGCCCGAAAAGCTGCTCGTGATCGGATCGGGCGCAATCGGGATCGAGTTCGCCAGCTTCTACAATGATATGGGCTGTGACGTGACCGTGGTAGAAATGCTCGACCGTATCGTGCCGGTCGAGGACAAGGACGTCTCCACCTTCCTCGAGAAGAACCTGACGAAGCAGGGCATGTCGATCATGACCGGCGCCGGTGTCGAAGACCTCAAGGTCACTCCCAAGGGCGTCAAGGCGAAGATCAAGGACAGCAAGGGCAAGGTCGCCGAGACCGAGTTCAGCCACTGCATCACCGCGATCGGCATCGTCCCGAATACGGAGAATGTCGGGCTGGAAAAGCTGGTCGAAATGGACCGCGGCTTCATCCAGATCGACGATTACGGGCGCACCAAGTCGAAGGGCCTGTGGGCAATCGGCGATTGCCCGCCCGGCCCGTGGCTGGCGCACAAGGCGAGCCATGAAGGCGTTACTACGGCTGAGGCAATCGCGAAGGAACTGGGCAATAAGGATGTCCATCCGCACCCGCTCGACCGTGCCAATATCCCGGGCTGCACCTACTGCCACCCGCAGATCGCCAGTGTCGGCCTGACCGAGGCCAAGGCGAAGGAAGCAGGATACGAGGTAAAGGCAGGGACTTTCCCCTTCATCGGTAATGGCAAGGCAATTGCGCTGGGAGAAGCGGAAGGGTTCGTCAAAACCGTGTTCGACGCCAAGACCGGTGAGCTGCTCGGCGCGCACATGGTCGGCGCAGAAGTCACCGAGATGATCCAGGGCTTCGTCGTCGGCAAGACGCTGGAGACGACCGAAGCGGAACTGATGAACACCGTATTCCCGCACCCGACCATCAGCGAAAGCATGCACGAAAGCGTACTTGCGAGCTACGGACGCGCACTGCATATCTGATCGGTACCAATAGCCGGGGGGAGGGCAGCAGACCGTGACCGAGTTTCTCACACTCGCTTTCCTGATCCTCGTCGCGGGTGTCGTGGCGGTGCCCCTGGCAAGCCGTTTCGGCCTCGGTTCCGTGCTGGGCTACCTGCTGGCAGGGATGGCGATCTCGCCGATACTTGCTTCGCTGAACGTCGATGTCGAAGCACTGCAGGTGTTCGCCGAATTCGGTGTCGTGATGATGCTTTTCATCATCGGCCTGGAAATGGAGCCGAAACATCTGTGGGAAATGCGCGGCAAACTTGCCGGGCTCGGCGGCGGACAGGTCGTTCTGACTACGCTGGCAATCACGGGTATCGCCTTGATCGACGATCAGCCGTGGCAGACCGCACTGGCCATAGGCATGGTGCTGGCACTCAGTTCTACCGCCATCATAATGCAGACGCTGGAGGAAAAAGGGCTGCTGAAGACCGAAGGGGGCGAAGCCAGCTTTTCGGTCTTGCTGGTGCAGGATGTGGCAGTCATCCCGATCCTTGCGCTTTTGCCGTTACTGGCCTTGCCGGAACTGGCTGGCGCAGCGGCAGGGCATGCCGGCGAAGGCGCTCATGGCGGTATCGACCTTACCGCGCATATGCCCGGCTGGCTCGCAGGTCTTACGCGCGTCGCTGCCGTCGCCGCGGTGATCGGCATCGGCATCTTCGCCATCCGTCCGTTGTTTCGTTATATCGCGAAAGCAAATCTTCGCGAACTGTTCACCGCTGCCGCATTGGTCGTCGTCATCGGAATTGCCCTGCTGATGTCGCTGGTAGGATTGTCGCCGGCTCTCGGCGCTTTCATCGCAGGTGTCGTCCTTGCGACAAGCGAATACCGGCATGAACTCGAAAGCGACATCAACCCGTTCAAGGGCCTGTTGCTGGGGTTGTTCTTCATCACGGTAGGTGCCGGGATCGACTTCGCACTGGCGGGCGAGGTCTGGCAGAGTGTGGTGTTCTGGGCAGCGGTCATCATCGCCGCCAAGCTTGCCGTCCTGTTCCTCGTCGGCTGGTTCTACGGACTTCGCAAGCAGGCACTCTGGTTGTTTTGCCTCAGCCTGCCGCAGGCCGGCGAGTTTGCTTTCGTACTGATCGCGTTCGCCGTCGCAAATGCGGTTTTTGCGCCCGCTTTTGCCGATCTGCTGCTGCTGATTGTGGCACTGACCATGCTGGTGACGCCCTTGCTGTTCATCCTCTACGATAAGCTCATCGCCCATATGTACTGCACAGGACAGGCGAACGACGACGCCGATCAGATCGACGAGGAAAACCCCATCATCATTGCCGGACGGGGGCGCGTTGGCGGGATCATCGATCGCATGCTCGATGCCGCGGGGCACCGGGCGACCGTTATCGACTATAACAGCCAGCATCTGGAAAATCTGAAGAAATTCGGTGTGACCACCTACTATGGCGATGCGACAAGGCCCGACCTGCTCGCGAGCGCCGGCATCGACCGCGCCAGGATACTCGTCGTCGCTCTCGACGAACGCGAGCAGATCGACAAGCTCGTCCATTACGCCTGCTCGACCTTTCCCGACCTTCACGTGGTCGCGCGCGCAAAGGATCGCGACCACGTGTTCCACTTGTGGGCCATGGGTTGCCGGGACATTATTCGCGAAACCTATGACAGTTCGCTGCGTATGGGCCGGTCGGTCTATGAGGCTCTTGGCCATGACCGTCAGGCTGCCATCGCCATGGCGGATGCCTGGGAAGAAATGGATCGCACGTCGATGCGCGAAATCGCCAATGTCTACCGCCTCGATATCCCCGCACACGAGAATGAGGCACTGCTCGGCAAGATCCGAGAGCTGAAGGCCGAATGGGACCCCAAATTGCGCGACGCGATGGACGAAATTGCCTCAAGAGGCAGCTAGTTCGGGAATCTAATCGCACACGACCAAATGCAGGCTTTCGTCGCAAAGTACGCGCACGTCGGCGCAACGCGATGATCCTAAACACAGCCGATCCGTTCTCCCCTTGAGGAGAAACGATATGGAATATGAAATCGACGACGAGCCGCAGAATACCGAAGAGCATGCGGAAGGCGCGCGCGATGGCGGGATCGTAGAAGATCACATTGCGCTAAAGAATCAGTCGAGCGTGAAGCCGGAGGATTACCCGGAATCGACCCGCAAAGGCGCATCGCTGGTCCAGGCAGATCGCAAGCGGTAGTTTGTTGGATCAGGTGGCGGAGAGGGTGGGATTCGAACCCACGAAGGGCTTGCACCCTTGCCGGTTTTCAAGACCGGTGCATTCAACCGCTCTGCCACCTCTCCGCATGAGCGCGGGCGCTAGCTACCGACACCGGAGAAGTTTGTCACCTCTTCGTGGGAACATGGATACGATGTATATCGTATTCGAAACATGACACTTGCCGTTCAGACTGAACATGCGACAGATGGCGCATGAGATTTAAACCACTATTCGCCGCCTTGGCCGCCCTGGCGTTCTCGTTGCCCTCGGTTCCCGCGCATGCGCAAGAGGGTCTCTCTTTCGATGCATACTTGCAATTGCTGATGGCACGGGCCCGCGCAGAGGGCGTAAGCGAAGCAACGCTTCAGCGCATGACTGCGGGGTTGGAGCCCAACTATCGCGTCATCGAACTGGATCGCGATCAGCCGGGCAGCCCCAATCGTAGCGGCTATCCGCCACTGGCACCCTACATTGCTCGCCATGTCGACGACGCACGGATCAGCGGCGGCCAGCGCGCCTATTCAAGCTATTCCGGTACCCTTCGTGCGGTCGAGCGGGAGTACGGTGTACCTGGCGAAATTCTGGTCGCCATCTGGGGGCATGAAACTGCGTACGGCGCAGTGAAGGGCGGGTTCGACCTTTCGCAAGCATTGGCCACCCTGGCATGGGAAGGGCGTCGTCGCGACCTTTTCTCCAGCGAATGGGTCGCCCTGATGAAAGTGGCCGACAAGGGTTATTCCCGTAGCGAACTCAAAGGCAGCTGGGCAGGCGCTTTTGGCAACCCGCAGTTTCTTCCTTCCGTTTACCTCCGTCTGGCAGCGGACGGTAATGGAGATGGCAGGGCGGACATCATGACTAGCGGCGCCGACGCTTTGGCATCGATTGCCAATTACTTCCGCGATTCCGGATGGCGGCAGGGCGTGCCGTGGGGCGTTCGGGCGTTCGTTCCTTCCGGGTTTAATGTTGATTCCTACCGCACGAAGATTGACGCTCCCGTATGTTCGCGCGTTCACGAACGTCATAGTGTTTACAAGACGGTTGGCGAGTGGCGCCAGTTGGGCGTTCAGCCGCAAAGCGCTCTTGCCGACGACGTTCTCGTCACGCTGTTCCAGCCGGACGGTCCCGGCACTCCGGCCTATCTGTTAACCTCGAATTATCGGGTCATACTCGAATATAATTGTTCGAATTATTATGCGATGAGTGTGGGGCTGCTGGCCGATGAAGTTGCAAACTAAGCCCGTATGCGCAGCGTTTGCAGGCCTTGGCATCCTGGCTCTCGGAGCATGTACGGCTTCCGCTCAAACCGGGACTGAGCCGGCGGCTCGCTCCATCGATGCGGGGCCGGCTGCCGATTATCCCGTCGTCATCGGTGAGCCTTTCGAGGTTGATGGTGTCACGCACACACCGGTCGATACGATGAACTATGACCAGGTTGGTTACGTCACTGCCGATGGAGAAATTGACGGCGGGTATACGGGAGCACACCTCACTTTGCCTTTGCCCAGCTATGTCGAAGTGACGTCGCTGGATACAGGCAAGACGATATTGATACGGCTCGAACGTCGTGGACCCATGAGGAATGATCGACTGATCGCTCTGGCACCCGCTGCACTCGCGCAACTGGGGGCCACCGATGGCACGCCTATCCGTATGCGACGGGTAAACCCTCCCGAACAGGACCGGGCCGAGCTGCGGGCAGGGCGAGAAGCACCGCTGCGAATGGAAACACCGGAAGGGCTCCTCGAAGTCCTCCGCAAGCGACTTCCCGAACAGGGATCTGCATCCTTGGGTGACCCACGGCAGGCGGAGATCAGCGGAACAACGCCGGAAACCAACGCGATGCCTACGCTGGACCCGGATACGCAAATCGCGGCGGTCGATACGCCTGACGCGGACGAGACCGACGTGACACCGCCCGATACAAATCGGCCGACGCTGCCAGTGGCGTTCGATGGTGGGCCTGAGCGCGCACCTGTCATGGTCGAAACGGCCGACGATGGAAAATTCGTGGTGCAGCTTGGTGCGTTCTCGGTACAATCCAATGCCGATACTCTTGCACGCGAAGTCCAAGGTTTCGTCAAACCGAGTGGGAACTTGTCACTTGTAATAGTGTGACCGTTCGCAACCCGTGGACAGGCCGAGCAGGCACTCGCATTGCTTCGCAGGCGTGGGTATAAGGACGCCCTGATCCAGACCCTCGACTGAAATTCCGGGCACGCGCGCCCGGCTCGGGAGCGATAGTGCGTACGACGTCCAAATCACTGTTGTTACTGCCATGCTTGGCACTCGCGGCTCCACTTGGCGCTCAGCAGGCTTATCTGCCGCGCGTTCCCAGTGTCGAAGAAGCCCCGATTGCCTACCTTCTGGACGCGTCGAGCGGCCAGGTCCTTTTCGAACGAGAAGCCGAGCGCCGTTTCATGCCGGCCTCGATCACAAAGGTCATGACCACCTTTCTTGCCTTCGAATGGATGGAAGAAGGCCGTATCTTTCCGCAGCAGGTTTACGGCGTCCGTCCCGAAACATTTCGCCAATGGCACCGCAAGGGCTCAACGATGTTCTTGGCCGCAGACGCCAGGGTTACCGTCGATGAACTGGTGCACGGCGTGACCACGGTATCTGCGAACGATGGCTCGGTCGTGCTGGCGGAAGGTGCAGCCGGATCCGTGGATGACTGGGTCGCGGCCATGAATGCCAAGGCATTGCAGATCGGCATGACTGATAGTCACTTCGGCACGCCCAATGGCTGGATGGACGATGGCAGGACTTTCGTAACAGCAAGAGATCTCGGCTTACTGGGGCGGGCAATGGTTGCCCGGCATCCCAGCAAATACCGTCATTTCGTTGGGGCCAGGGAGCTCGAATACAATGGCATCCGGCAGGCAAACCACGATCCGATCTCGGGAGTGATACCCGGGGCCGACGGTATCAAGACAGGTTTCACCAATCAGGCGGGCTATGGTTTCCTGGGCTCTGCCGAGCGGGATGGCAGGCGCCTCATAATGGTAGTGGCGGGCAGTCCCCGCGGCAGCGATCGAAACGCAGCGTCACGCGCTTTCATCGAATGGGGTTTCCAGAATTTTCGCGGCGAGATGCTGTTTGGCAAGTCGGAGCGTATCGGCTCCGCGCGCGTGCAGGGCGGAGGGGTGCCGGCTATCGGTCTGGTAGCAAGCGGTCCTGTCATGGTTGCCCTATCCAAGGGAACTCAGCGTCGGGATATTGCGCTTTCCATTCGTTATGAAGGTCCGTTGCAGGCCCCGATAGCCAAGGGAGAGGAAGTCGCCGAACTGATCGTAGAAATTGATGGCATGCCCGACCATCGGGTGCCCCTGTTGGCAAAAGAAGATGTCCTGGAAGCCACCTATGTCCAACGCGTTTTCAACGCTTTCCGGGGCTGGGTAACATGACACGCGGCAAGTTCATCGCATTCGAAGGCGGGGAGGGGATGGGCAAATCCACACAGGCCCACCTGCTGGCGGAATACCTTCGCGAACACGGTCAAACCGTCGTTCTCACGCGCGAGCCAGGTGGAACGCCGGGTGCTGAAGCGATCCGCTCTCTCCTGCTGTCCCCGCCCGGCGAAGGCTGGACACGCGAAGCGGAAGCCTTGCTCTTTGCCGCTGCCCGCGCAGACCATGTCGCCAGAAAAATCCGCCCTGCGATAGATGACGGCCATTGGGTCATCTGCGATCGTTTCTTGGATTCGAGCCGCGCTTACCAAGGAGAAGGCGGGGATCTTGGCGATGGCACCATTCGGCAATTGCATGACATCGCCAGCGGCGGCTTGCTTCCCCACCTTACAATAGTGCTGAATGCAGGTGCCGACGATGTCGCACACAGGCTGACCGAGAGAGACGCAGGACAAACCGACGCCATAGGCGGCCGCGCGGAAGACTACCACAAGACAGTCAACGCGGCTTTCCTCGATTTTGCCGCAGCTGAGCCCGAACGGTTTGTCATTATCAATGGCGCAGGTTCTATCGAGGACGTTCATGAGCGCGTGCTGATTGCGACCGAGCCTTTGTTGAAAGCAAAAGCCTGATGCTGCTTGGCCATAACCAAGCATGGCGTGCCTGGCGGACGGCGATGTCGGGTGAGCGAATGCATCATGCGTGGCTGCTTACGGGTCGCAGGGGCGTAGGCAAGGGCACTTTCGCTCAGGCTGCGGCCAAGGAGCTGGTTGGCAGTTCCGGAAGCGATACAGGGCAACATCCAGACATCATAACGCTTACCTATGGCCCTAAAGACGACAAGGAGGAACGCAAACGGGCCGACGGCAAGCCCTTCGAGCTCGCTCGAAGCATCCGGATTGCTCAGGTACGCGCCATGCAGGCAAGGCTGAATACGAGACCGACGCTGGGTGATCGACGTGCAATCATTATTGATCCCGCCGATGATATGGAGCGCAACGCTGCTAACGCTCTCCTGAAAAGTCTTGAAGAGCCACCTGCTGGGACGTTCTTCCTGCTCGTCGCGCACAGTCCTGCGCGCCTCCTGCCGACGATACGTTCAAGGTGCAGGATCCTGCGTTTCCCTACGATTGACGATGCGGAGATGGATGAGCTGCTCCTAAGTCTGGCGCCTGAAGCGGATGATCCGACCCGAACTGCGGCAATTGCTGCAGCCTCGGGATCCCCGGGAGCGGCCTTGCAATTCGTCGAGATGGAACTCGGCAAGGTTGCGCAAGCCATGCAGAGCATCCTCGAAACTGGCGACGATACCTTTCAATTGCGCGGCGGCCTGGCCACCTTGATTGGCGCAAGGCCGGACAGGGACCGCATCAGAGCCGTACTGGAACTTGCTAGATCCACTGTCGCGCAAGAACTGAAACCTGGCACTGATCCGCGACGAGTGATCGATGCTCACGGCGAACTTGTTCGTCTCGCGAGCGAACAGCCAACCTATAATTTCGATGCAGGATTGCTGGCCATGGAAATCGGGACCTTGCTCGCCAAGGCTGCCAAGGCTAGCGAGCGGGCCGATGGCTGATCCATATTACCTTACCACCGCGATCCATTATCCCAATGGCAAGCCGCATATCGGCCATGCCTATGAAACGATCGCGGCCGATGTCGTCGCCCGCTTCCAGCGCTTGCGCGGACGCGAAGTGCGGTT
>CATMNW010000079.1 GCA_950071875.1 uncultured Erythrobacteraceae bacterium
CCTGCGATCCGCTGCCGCTTACGGTCGTCTGTACGAAACGCGCGTCTTCCCCGAGGCCGGCGATGGCGACATCGATCGCCCTCTGCGATCCGGTCAGCATGATCGGGATGCCGGTGCGCTTTGCTGCCCAGCCGACCAGCGCCAGTTGCATGGCGTTGTCCGCATCGAGCCCGTCTTCTCCCACGGTGATATCCGGCAAGGGCAGCAGGGGCGGGCGCAGCTGGACGGTCCATCCCGGCGTCGTCTGCTCAAGCCTGCGTTCCAGTTCCCGGTAGCCAGCCAGCCGCAACCCTTCCAGTGGGCGGGCCGTGGCCTGCGCGCGCTTGTTGTCGCGGTCGAGCATGACGTCCTGCCGTTCGACCCCGGCAACCAGCGCCAGGCTTTGCCCCAGGGCGGCGATCTGGCGTTCGCTCGCTTCCGCCTGCTCGCGGGCGCGTGCCTGCGCCAGTGCGGCCTGTTCCGCCGCACCCGGATCCGTGCCGACCTGGAACTGGTCGATGGTCACGATCACCGGGCGACCCAGCCGGTCTTCGAGCCGTTCGGACACTTCGGCATCGGCATTGGAATTGAAGTCCGGCGTGAAGACACTGGCCGAAATCGTGATCGGTTCGGCATCCCAGTTGACGATCGGCTGTTCGACCCGCGCGCGGTCGGAGAAGGCTTCGGCCACTTCCTGATTGACGATTCGCTGGCCATTGGCCTCCCATGCAATGGTGCGCAGCGAGAATGCCAGCGGCACGGCGAGCGCGATGAAGACGGCAACGATCACGACCGATTGCAGGCGGCTCTGGCGATGCGTGAGGTCGGACTGGAAGCCGTAAAGGCGCGCCATGACCGCAGCCGTCAGGCCGATTGTAACAAGGTTGGTGATGAACAGCCCCAGCGCCCCGCCGAACACGGTCCAGTTCAGCGTGGCAAGGCCGAAGCCGACCACGGCAAGCGGCGGCATCAACGCCGTTGCGATGGCGACCCCCACGATCGTGCCCTCGCGCCCGCGGATCACCGCATAGGAACCGGCCAGGGCGGAAAAGAGCGCAACAAGCAGGTCGAACAGATTGGGCCGCGTGCGCGCTGCGATCTCTTCGGTCACCGTCTGCAGGGGCGAGAAGAACACAATCAAGGCACAGAACAGGATCGCGAACAGCGAACCGGCTACCAGTGCCTTGCCGCAGCGCCGCAGCCAGTCGGCATCGCCGGTGGCGAGCGAGAAGCCGGTGCCGAGGATCGGGTTCATCAGCGGAGACAGCAACATGGCGCCGATAACCACGGCTGGCGAAGACAGCAGCAGGCCGAGGATAGCGATCCCGGCGCTCATTGCGGTCATGAAGATATAGCGGCTGGTCAGCAGCGATTCGCCGCGTACGCGCTCGATCGTGGCGACATGGTCGAGATCGGCGATAACCCCGTCGCGCCACCACATGCGGGTTTCAGCAAGCGCGCGCAGTACCGTCAGGCGGCTGATGGGCCGCCGCTTGGCATAGTCCTTTTCCGACTTGTCGTCGTCGGTGTCCGACCAGTCGTCGGCGGAGGCGTTGTTCTGAGTAGCCATCGCTGCGCGATCTAGCGGCCGGTGGGCCGCTTGTCCTGCCTATTCTGCCGACCGCTCAAATCGGATTGCCGTCCTGGTCGCGGAAGATCTCGCGGCGCCCGACGTGGTTGGCAGGACCGACCAGCCCTTCGCTTTCCATCCGTTCGATCCACTTGGCTGCGGTATTGTAGCCGACGCCCATCTGGCGCTGGAGCCAGCTGCCCGATGCCTTCTGGTTCTCGATGACGATCTGGCAGGCCTGGCGATACTTGCGTTCTTCCGGATTGTCGGACGCGGTGAACTCGTCCTCGAAATTGAAGCCGCCGTCTTCGGGTTCTTCGGTCACCGCATCGACGTAATCGGGCTTGCCCTGTTCGCGCCAGTGGTCGGCCACCCGCTCGACCTCCTCGTCGGAAACGAAGGGTCCGTGTACGCGCACCACCGCGCCGGTATTGGGTTTGTAGAGCATGTCGCCCTTGCCCAGCAGCTGTTCTGCCCCCTGCTCGCCAAGGATGGTGCGGCTGTCGATGCGGCTGGTCACCTTGAAGCTGATACGCGTCGGCAGGTTGGCCTTGATGACACCGGTGATGACATCCACGCTGGGGCGCTGCGTTGCCATGATCAGGTGGATGCCCGCCGCGCGGCTCTTTTGCGAAAGGCGCTGGATCAGGACTTCGATTTCCTTGCCCACGGTAACCATGAGGTCGGCCAGCTCGTCGACGATCAGCACGATCAGCGGCAGGGGCTCGTAATCGAGCTGTTCTTCCTCGTACAGTTCCTCACCCGTTTCGGGGTCGAAGCCGGTCTGGACGCGGCGGCCCAGCGGCTTGCCCTTTTCGGTGGCTTTCCGGACCTTGTCGTTGAAGCCCGCGATGTTGCGCGAATTCACGCTACTCATCATCCGGTAGCGTTTTTCCATCTCCTCGACCGCCCATTTGAGCGCGCGCACCGATTTGTGCGGCTCGGTCACCACGGGGCTGAGGAGATGCGGGATATCGTCGTAGGTCTTGAGTTCGAGGACCTTGGGATCGATCAGGATCAGGCGGCACTCGTCGGGCGTGAAGCGATAGAGCAGTGACAGCAGGATCGCATTGAGACCCACAGACTTGCCCGATCCGGTGGTACCCGCCACCAGCAGGTGCGGCATGGCTGCGAGGTCGGCAATGATGGGTTCGCCGCCAATATCCTTGCCCAGGATCATCGGCAGGCTGCCCTTGTGATCGACGAAGGCCGCGCTGGTTGCCAGCTGCTTGTAGCTGACCATCTGGCGGTCGGCATTCGGCAATTCGATGCCGATCACGGTCTTGCCCGGGATGGGTGACACACGCGCGCTGATCGCGCTCATGTTGCGGGCGATATCTTCCGCCAATCCCACCACGCGGCTGGCCTTGATGCCCGGTGCAGGTTCCAGTTCGTACATCGTGACGACCGGACCGGCCCGCACGGCGGTGATTTCACCCTTCACGTTGAAATCGTCGAGCACGTTCTCGAGCAGGCGCGCGTTGCGTTCCAGCGCCATCTTGTCCAGCTTCGGCGCCGAATTTTCGGGCGCATCGTCGAGCAGGTCCTGGCTTGGCAGCTGGAAATTGGCGAACATATCGCGCTGCTTGGCCTTGGCGGGCTTGGGCGTGGCAGGAGCAGGTGCCGGGTCGGCGATTTCCGGGGCGCGGCGGGGCGTTGCAATAGCCACAGGTTCGGCATCGCCTTCGCGGTCCTCCGCCTTGCGGGCGCGCTTTTCCTTTTTCGAAGGCAGCGGCAGGTCGAGATCCGGCAGCGCAGGCTTGCGCTTGAGGAAATCGGGCAGGGTCAGGAACTGCGCCCAATCGATAGCGAAAACGCGGGTAGTGAGGGCGATGCCGCCACCCAGTGCCACAATGGCCAGCGCCAGCACGATCCAGCCGGAAAATGCGCCACCGAAGCGGTCCGCAACGGCTTCGATGCCCAGCCCGCCCAATTGGCCGAACAGGCCGCCCAGCCCTGCAGGAAGGCTGCCCGTGGCGGGTTCGAACACCAGTGCGAGCACGGTTCCGAGCAATACGATCGCGGCCAGCAACATGGCAAAGGGCCGCCACCAGCGACCCGGTGCCTTTTCCTCGTCGTCATGCTCGACACCGCTCCACAGGCGGCGCGCGGAAATATAGAGCAAGGGCAGCAACAGGACCGCCGGGAGGCCGAGGAAATTGAGCGCCCGTTCGCTGATCCAGGCGCCGCTCGCACCCATCCAGTTACGGATGTCCGTCCCCGCCGCTGCGGTGGAGGGGCTGGGGTCGGTTTGGGTATAGCTCGCCAGCGAGAGGGTCAGGAAGACCAGCAGCGCGAAAAGCAATCCCGCACCGGCCATATGCGTGGCACGGTGAAAGGAGCGGCGAAACGCCGCGCGCCAATCGGGTGCTGCGCCTGCGCGCGTGGCCATGATGTATCCCCTGGTCTAACGAAGATGTGCAGTATGAATCCTCGGGGACTCGCCCGTCAAGCAGCGTTCGATCAACCGAGCCCGTCGATCGCACCCCAGCGGGCGATACCGAAGGCTGCTGCCCGTTCGCGGGTCATGCCGCCCAGCGCGATTACCGGCACCGGCGACTGCTGCGCGAGGACCGAAAAGCCGTGCGGTCCCAGCGTCTGCGAACCGGGGTGGGAGGCGGTCGGGAAGACCGGCGAAAGGAAAATGCCATCGGCTTTCGCGGCGATGGCTGCCTGCAGTTCGTCGCCGTCATGAGCAGTGGCCAACAACAATTGGTCGTGCCCTTCTGCGATTTGTTGGGCGTTCCCGTAGATGCCGTCTGCTTCCCAACCCTTGGCCAGCATCCATGTGTCGGACAAGACGACCATGTGCCCGTATTGTCGCGCAACTCGCGCAAGGGCCAAGAACCTTGCTTTGCGAGCAGTCAGTTCAAGATGGTAATGCCGGAAGACGAAGCCCGAGCCCCTTGGCAGTGCGCTAAGCGCCTCCTCCAGCCCCGCATCGTTGCGCGCGTCGCTCAGGAGCCACAGCAGGGGCAGGGAGGGCTGGTCTTGCGCCATGCACACGCTATAGCGCGGCGCGATGGAAAAGGCAGACACTCCGCTTCAGCAAGTGCAGACGAATATCGCGCAAGCCTGCAAACTCGCCCGCCGCAAGGTAGAGGAAATCACGCTGGTCGCGGTCAGCAAGACCCATCCCGCCGAAGCGATCGAACCGCTGCTGCTCGAAGGCCAGCGCCATTTCGGCGAGAACCGCGTGCAGGAAGCGCAAGGCAAATGGCCTGCACTGCGCGAGGCCCATCCGGCGGTGCAGTTGCACCTCATCGGCCAGTTGCAGTCGAACAAGGCAGACGATGCAGTTGAGTTGTTCGATGTCATTCACTCGCTCGACCGGCCGAGCCTCGTCAAGGCGCTGGCCAAGGCCATGGACAAGACGGGCAGGCGCGTGCCCTGCTTCGTTCAGGTCGATGTCGGGGAAGAGGACCAGAAGGGTGGCTGCCCGGTCGCTGAATTGCCCGCCCTGCTCGAACTGGCGCGCGATGCCGACTTGCCGCTTGCCGGCCTGATGTGCATTCCGCCATTCGATATCGAACCGGCGCCGTTTTTCGCATTTCTCGACAAGCTTGCCCGCGATCACGGTCTGGAAGGCCGCAGCATGGGCATGAGCGGCGACTACGAAACCGCGATCAAGTTAGGTTCCACGCATGTTCGCGTCGGAACAGCGCTGTTCGGAGAACGCTTTCAAGCGACACAGCATTAGCCGAGCAAAGGCTACCCGCCAATAGGCAGGGAAGCGGCAAGGTAGAAATCTACGCGTTTTCCAAACGGTCCTGCGTCGCGTCGCTCGAAGCTTCGATCAGCCTAGCCTCGACACGGTTCATGCGTTCGCCGCGTTCCAGCTTTCCGCCTGTAAGATCAGTGACATAGAACGTGTCGGCCGCGCGCTCGCCATAGTTCGTGACATGCGCGGAATGGACGACGAGGCGGCTTTCGAACAACACTCGGGCAAGGCGATTGAGCAGCGCCGGACGATCGCGGGCATTGACCTCGATCACGGTGAAACGGTTGGAAGCCTTGTTATCGAACACAACGCGCGGGGCAACATCGAAAGCGCGGGCGCGGCTGTGCGCCAGAGGTCGCTGGGCAAGCCGAGGCGCAAGATCGACCTTGTTTGCCAGCGCATCGGTAATGCTGGTTTTCAGGCGCTCGAGCTGGCCCTTTTCGGCGAAGGGCTCGCCAAGCGGATCCTGGACGAGAAAATTGTCGAGCGCCCAGCCCATGCGCGTGGTGTGGATCCGCGCGTCGATGATATTCCCCCCGGCAAGGTGGATCCCGCCCGCGATGCGGTAGAACAGGCCGGGGTGGTCAGCCGCAATTACCGTCACCAGCGTCGCACCGCGTGCCTCGTAGAATTCGCAATGGATCGAAAGATTGTGTCCGGCCTCGCGGGCACTGGCATAATGGACGAGATTGAGCGCGATGATATCGGTCGGCTCGGCGATCCAGTAGGCATCGCCCATCGTCTTCGCGAGATCTTCGACGAGGTTCGCCTTTTCGCCCAGTGATTCAGCGACTTCGGCCTGCTTGTGCGCAATCTTCTGTTCGCGACCATGGCGCATGTGGCCCAGACGCAGACGCTCACTTGAAACGTCGTAAAGCTCACCCAGCAGCTGTCCCTTCCAGCTGTTCCATGTCCCCGGCCCGACGGCACGGATATCGACAGCGGTGAGAATGGCGAGGTGGCGCAGGCGCTCCTGCCCCTGAACCTGGCCTACGAAATCCTCGATCGTCTTGGGATCGGTCAGGTCCCGCTTTTGCGCCGTGTGGCTCATCAGCAGGTGATTGAGCACGAGCCAGGCGACGAGATCGGTTTCGCTTTCAGATAGACCGAAGCGCGGACACAGTTCTTCCGCCACTTCCGCACCCAGCACGGAATGGTCGCCGCCCCGACCCTTGGCAATATCGTGCAGGAGCGCCGCAACATAGGCGACGCGCCGCGATCCGACCTTGTGAATGAGGCGGGTGGCGCGGGGGTGATCGTCGGCAAGCTCGCCCTTTTCGATCTGGTTCAACAGGCCGATGGCGCGGATCGTGTGCTCATCCACCGTATAGTGGTGGTACATGTCGAATTGCATCTGGGCGTTGACCTTGCCGAAATCGGGGACGAATTTCCCGAAGACATTGGCCTCGTTCATCCAGCGCAAGACCATTTCGGGATCGTTGCGACCACACAACAGATCCAGGAAAAGCGCGTTCGCACGCGCATCCTCGCGCACCACATTATCGATCAGCCCGCTGTCGCGATTGGCTTGCCGCATGGTTTCTGGATGGATCTCCAGCTCCTCGGCTTCGGCAAGCTGGAATATCTCGATCAGGCGAACCGGATCCTTTTGGAACCAGTCGTCGGAAGGCGCGGCGATCCGGCCGCCGTACACGCGGTAGCCCTTGAGCTGGCGCGCCTTGGTCTTCCATCCGGCAAAGAATCCGCGCCTTGCAGTCTTGGCTTCGAACTGGTCGTCGATGTGGGCGAGGAAAATACCGGTCAGTGAACCGACGCGTTTTGCCTGCAGGAAATAGAATTGCATGAACCGCTCGACCGCACTTTTTCCCGGCCGTTCGGCGAAATTCATTCGCTCGGCAATGCGCCGCTGGAGATCGAAGGTCAGACGGTCTTCTGCACGCCCGGTCAGTACATGCATGTGGCTGCGCACTGCGAGGAGGAAGTTCTCGGCCTTGCGGAAGCTGCGATATTCTTCGCGGGTGAACAGGCCGACGTCCACCAGCTCGGACGCGGTTCGCACGCGATGGATGAACTTGCCGATCCAGTATAACGTGTGGAGGTCTCGCAGGCCGCCTTTCCCGTCTTTTACGTTGGGCTCCACGACGTACCGGCTGTCACCCATGCGTTTGTGGCGTGCGTTGCGTTCGGCAAGTTTCTCGGTGACGAATGCACGTTCGTTGCCGCGTACGACTTCGGCGGTATAGCGACGCGAGCCTTCATCGTAGAGGTCCTGGTCCCCCCAGACGTAGCGGCCTTCGAGCAATGCGGTCCGGATCGTGAGATCGCCCTTCGACAGGCGTATCGCTTCGTCGAGCGTGCGCGTGGAATGACCGACTTTCAGCCCCAGGTCCCAGAGCAGGTAGAGCATTGCTTCGACCACCTGCTCGCACCAGGCCGTCTTCTTGCCGCCCACGAGGAAGGCGATATCGACGTCGGAATGTGGCGACATTTCGCTACGCCCGTAACCGCCGACCGCCATGATCGCGAGCCGCTCGGCCTTCGATCGGTTGGCGCTTGGATAGAGATGCGTCGAAGCGTGGTCGTAGATTACGCGAATGAGCTGGTCGACGAGGAAGGCGAAACCGCCTGCGTTTTCATGGCCGGCGGAAGGCTTTTCCTCCAGTCGGCCGCCCAGCTCGGCGCGCCCTTTCTCGAGCGCGTCCTTGAGTAACGCGACCACATGCGGGCGTGCCTTGTCGCCGTGCTCCCCGACCAGCGCTTCGATCCCGGAGGAAAGTTTGCGCCTGTCGATGATCGCGCGCTGTCGGGGAATATTCGGCAGGCTCAAGCGGCGAGGTGCTCCTTGGCGAAAGTGGCCTTTACGGTGCGCTTGTCGACCTTTTGTGTGCCGAGGCGGGGAAGCTGCTCTTCGCTCTTCCACATGACCGTCGGCACCTTGAAGGGCGCAATATGCTCGCGCAGGAACTCCTGCAGGTCTTCGGCCGAAAGATCCTTGCCTTCATGGGTCAGGTAAACGGCGGCGGGAATTTCACCGAAGCGTTCGTCCGGCAGGCCGAAAACGGAACATTCCGCAACGGCTGGGTGGGCATAGATCGCTTCTTCCACCTCGATGCAGGAAATGTTTTCGCCGCCCCGAATGATGATGTCCTTCTTGCGGTCGACGATGAAGACATAATCGTCTTCATCCATGTAACCGAGGTCGCCGGTGCGGAAGTAGCCATCCTGCGTGAAAGCGGCCTTGGTTGCTTCCTCGTTGCGCCAGTATCCCAGAATATTACAGATCGTGCGGATCGAGATCTCCCCGATCTTCCCCTGTTCCATAGGCTGGCCGTCATCGTCCAGAATGGCCATCTCGACCAGCGGGCGCGAGGGCATGCCCGTGCTGTTCGGTTTGGCGAGATAGTTCTCGTTGAGGTTGCCGGCTCCCACACCATTTGTTTCCGTGAGGCCGTAGCCGAGCACGGGATAGCCGTCCTCGAAAGCGTTCTTGATTTTCTTCACATGTTCGACCGGGCGCGCAGCACCGCCGGCAGCAAAGGTCTTGCACTGCGACAGGTCGTATTTCTCGCGATCGGGATGGACCGCGATCTCATAACTCATCAGCGGCACACCGACGAAATACGTGATCTTTTCCTC
>CATMNW010000080.1 GCA_950071875.1 uncultured Erythrobacteraceae bacterium
GTGGACGTGGCCGATGGTCCAGTCGGTGTAGTGCGACAGGCTGTTGACGCTCTTGATCGACAGCATCGGGCCTTCGAAGGTGCTCATCCCGTAGAAGGCGAGCGCCATGACCATCATGCGGATGATCGGATCGGTGCGGACCTTGTCCCATGCGCCGTTCAGCGTCATCAGGCCGTTGATCATGCCGCCCCAGCTGGGCATCCACAGCATGATGGAAAACACCATGCCCAGCGTCTGCGCCCAGTCAGGCAGCGCGGTGTAGTGCAGGTGGTGCGGACCCGCCCAGATGTAGAGGAAGATCAGCGACCAGAAGTGGATGATCGACAGGCGGTAGGAATAGACCGGGCGCTCGGCCTGCTTCGGCACGAAGTAGTACATCATCGCCAGGAAGCCTGCGGTCAGGAAGAAGCCTACCGCGTTATGGCCGTACCACCACTGGGTCAGCGCATCCTGCACGCCCGACCACACGACATAGCTTTTTGCGCCGAGCAGGCTGACGGGCATGGCCAAGTTGTTTACGATGTGAAGCATCGCCACGGTCAAGATGAAGGCGAGGTAGAACCAGTTCGCGACGTAGATGTGCGGCTCTTTGCGTTTGGCGAGCGTGCCTACGAACACGATGAAATAGGCCACCCAGACGATGGTCAGCCACAGATCGACATACCACTCGGGCTCGGCATATTCCTTGGATTGGGTAACGCCCAACAGGTAGCCGGTTGCCGCCAGCACGATGAACAGCTGGTAACCCCAGAACACGAAGCGGGCGAGGCCGGGGAAGACGAGCTGGGTGCGGCAGGTGCGCTGGACGACATAGAAGCTGGTCGCCAGCAAGGCATTCCCGCCGAAAGCGAAGATCACCGCGCTCGTATGGAGCGGGCGCAGGCGGCCGAAGTTCAAATAAGGCTCGAAATTGAGCCACGGGAAGGCGAGCTGCGAGGCAATGAATACTCCTGCCAGAAGGCCTGCCAGTCCCCAGAACATCGTGGCTATTACGCCCCAGCGGACGGGGTCGTCGTCATAACGCGATGGACCTTCGGGCATCTTGAAGAAGCCCTGTGCCTTGCCCATCGGATCGAACCGCGATGCGCTCAGCCAGATCATCGCAAAGCCCAGTGCGGCGATGATCCAGGCGTGCGCAGCAAATCCGCTGTCCGCCGCACCAAGCGCCGCCGCCATTGCGACGAGCATCACAAGGAACCACAGTCCCACCCGGCCCAGCGCAGTCTCCGCTTGCATAGAATTCTCCGTCCTTTTGTAGGTGGTTAGTCGGCCGGGTCGCGATCGGCATTGACCCAGATCAAATTTCGAAAAGAAATCACGCCGCCTCTCGCAAGAATCCCGCACGGTCGCGCAACAGCGATGGTTCGAGGAGGACGATGCCGGAGCGCCCCATGGTCTCGATGACCCGTTCGTTCCTCAGCCTCGTCAGCTGGCGACTGACGGTTTCGATCGTCAGACCCAGGCTTTCTGCAATGTCGCGCCGGGACATGGGGAGGTCCAGCCAGACGCCTCGATCCTGCTCGACACCGATGCGTTCGGCCATTGCCAGAAGAAATACGGCAAGCCGTTCGCGCGCATTCTTGCGACCGAGCGCGATCGTCTTTTCGCGGCAGCGCCGCAGCGAAAGCGTCGTGTTTTCGAGGAGGCACTGCAATACGCAAGCTTCACCCGCCGCCAGAGCAAGGAAATCCGCAGCATTGAAAGTCAGGATGTCGCTGTCTGTAAGAGCGCTGACCGAATAGCAATAATTATCGGGTGCGGGGACCGTGAAGACGTCTCCGGCGAAATGGAACGCGACGATCTGGTTGCGCGATTGAGAGGCGTGGGCGACCAGCTTGGTCGCACCCCGCGCGAGGAATACGATCTGCTGCCCCCCCTCCGCCAGTTCCAGCGATGTCTCGCGTCCAAGCTGGCGCAGACTCGCCAGCAATCGGAAGCGCAAATGCACGACATCGGTCAGGCGAGCGGGAAGGACCCGGCAGGCAAACAGGTCGAAGGCTTCGACGAAGGTAATCATGCAGGCTGGATGACCTGCAACTGATTGGATTGCCTTGATCCAGATCAATGCCGGGCGATTTCCGCATCCCTAATCCAGCATCCGACGCCGCAAGAACCCTGGGTCGCATCGTGCGACCGCTGCGGCGCTGAGGATGGTATGATGAAAAAGTTGCTCGCGGCTGCACTCACCGGTGCGGCGATGCTCGCAACCCCTGCGATGGCGCAGGACGACGAAGGCAATATCCAGATTAAGCTGCTCGGCACCTATGTGGTGCCCGACGGCGAGATCACTTCGGTCAATACCGACATCGTCGGCCTTCCCGCCGGTACGCAAACCGAAGCCAGCGACAATTTCGTGCCTACGCTGGCGATCGAGTATTTCGTCAGCCCCGAATTCTCGATCGAGACGATCTGCTGCATGACGCAACACGACGTCGATGCAGTCTCTGGCCTGACCGGCGCCGAACTCGTTTCGGACGGCAAACTCATCCCGGCTACTTTCACTGCGAAGTACCACGTGAACGCGGGCGATGTGAAACCCTACGTCGGAGCGGGCGCGACCTACTTCTGGTGGGTGGATGCCGAGCCCGGCGCGGACACGATCCCTCTCGGTGTGACGCGTACCACCCTGTCCGACGAGTTCGGCTTCGTCCTGCAGGCAGGTGTCGACGTCGCGCTCGGAGACGGCGGCATGGGCCTCACGCTGGACGCCAAGCGCTATTTCGTCGGCACGACCGCACGATGGTATGCTGGCGATACGCTGGCCATTGAGACCGAGCACGATCTCGATCCCTGGGTCCTGAGCGCGGGTGTCAGCTACCGCTTCTGATCACGATCCAAAGGGCGACCACTCGGGGGAGTGGGTGGCCCGCCAGACCCCCGGCACTTCCTCCCGCCGGGGGTCATTCACTAGCGAAGGACAAAATAATGTCGCACACGACGTTCAAGGATTGGCCCGCAATGGGAGTCGGGCTAACCCCGGCGATCAAGGAACTCCACAAGGGCGCGCCCGGAGTGATGAAAGCCTTTCGCGAGATGGGCAGCGCGGCGCATGAAGGCGGAGCACTCGATTCCAAAACCAAGGAATTGCTCGCGGTTGCGATCTCGGTCGCAGTGCGCTGCGATCCCTGCATCACCTACCACGTCGAGGGCGCGCGCAAGCACGGCGCAACGCGCGAGGAGATATGCGAAACACTCGGCCTGGCAATATATATGGGCGCCGGACCCAGCGCGATGTATGCAGCGCAAGCCCTCGAGGCCTACGACCAATATACCGATCAGGCATGAGGCAAGCGGCTGTGGAGATATGCCGGTCTCGCTCGAAAAGTCCTAGCAGCGATGTGGATCGAGCAAATTTTGCCTGAAAGCAACTAAACCGATAGGAAGCTCCGAAAGCTGACCGTCGGCTACCGGCCCAATTTCAGTCATTCAGCGAAAATCACTTCCAACGGCGGCTTTGGGGCCGGAAGTGGTCAGTCCGGTTTCAGTCAGAAAGCATGCTCAGCAGCCACATCAATTCAAGAAACTGACTTTCCAATCCGCTTTGCCACCAGATCGACGACCACCGCGGGTTCGGCCAGCGGCGAGGTGTCGCCCACTTCGTCGGGTTTCCCCTCGGCGATCTTGCGCAGGATGCGGCGCATGATCTTGCCCGAGCGGGTCTTCGGGAGCCCCGGCGCGAACTGTATCGCATCGGGGGTGGCGATCGGCCCGATTTCGCCGCGCACCCATGTCCTCAGCTCGCCGCGCAACACCTCGCCGCCTTCCTCCCCCGCGATAAGCGTGACGAAGGCGTAGATGCCCTGGCCCTTGATATCGTGCGGCATTCCGACGACCGCCGCCTCGGCCACTCTGGGGTGCGCCACCAGCGCGCTCTCCACCTCGGCGGTACCCATGCGGTGGCCGGAGACGTTGATCACGTCGTCCACCCGGCCCGTGATCCAGTAGTACCCATCCTCGTCGCGCCGCGCGCCGTCGCCGGTGAAATAGGTGCCGGGATAGGTGCTGAAGTAGGTCTGGAAGAAGCGCTCGTGATCGCCAAACACTGTGCGCATCTGGCCCGGCCAGCTCTGCGTGATGACGAGATTGCCCTCGGTCGCGCCGTCCAGCACCTTGCCTTCGGCGTCGACCAGTTCGGGGAATACACCCGGCAGCGGCCTAGTGGCGGAGCCGGCCATCGTGTGCATCGCGCCCGGCACCGGCGCGATCAGCGCGCCGCCGGTCTCGGTCTGCCACCAAGTGTCTACGATCTCGCAACGCCCGCCGCCGACCACGCGATGATACCAGTGCCACGCCTCGGGATTGATCGGCTCGCCCACCGTTCCCAGCAGGCGCAGCTTCGAAAGGTCGTGACGCGTCACCGGCGCATCGCCTTCGCGCATCAGTGCGCGGATGGCCGTGGGCGCGGTGTAGAACACGGTAACGCCCAGCCGTTCGCTGGTTTCCCAGAACCGCCCGGCGTCGGGCCAGGTCGGGACGCCGTCGAACATCACCGTCGCCACACCGTTCGAAAGCGGCCCGTAGACGACGTAGGAGTGGCCGGTGATCCATCCGACATCGGCGGTGCACCAGAACAGATCGTCCTGTTCGAGACCGAACAGTAGATCGGTGGTCAGCGTGACCCACAACAGATAGCCGCCGGTGGTGTGCAGCACGCCCTTGGGTTTGCCGGTCGAACCGCTGGTGTAGAGGATGAAGAGCGGATCTTCCGCCTTCATCGGTTCGGGCGGGCAATCGGCATCGACCGTTTCGCGCAGCTCGTGCCACCAGACGTCGCGCCCGATTTCCAGATCGATCACCGTCTCGGTGCGCCTGACGATCACCACGGTCTCCACCCCACCGGCCTTGCGGCAGGCCAGGTCGACGTTTTCCTTGAGCGGGATGGACCTGCCGCCTCGCATCCCCTCGTTGGCTGTAACCACGACCTTTGCGCCGCAATCGGCGATGCGGTCGGCGAGGCTATCGGGCGAAAAGCCGCCGAACACGACCGAATGCACCGCGCCGATGCGCGCGCAGGCGAGCATCGCGATCGCGGCTTCGGGCACCATCGGCATGTAGAGGATGACGCGATCGCCCTTCGCGACGCCGCGGCTCTTCAGCCCGTTGGCGAAGCGACACACCTCGCCATGGAGGTCGCGAAAGGTCAGTGTGCGGCCTTCGCCCGGTTCGTCGCCCTCGAAGACGATGGCGGTCCGATCCCCACGCTCTTCCAGATGCCGGTCGATGCAATTGACGCTGAGGTTCAACTCGCCGTCCGCGAACCAGCGGATGCCGAAATCCTCCGCATCGAAGCTGCTTTCGTTCGCGCAGGTTGGGAAGCGAATCCAGTCGAGGCGGCGCGCCTGTTCCAGCCAGGACGCGTCCGGGTCGCGGGCGATGTCATGATGCATCCGGCGTAAAGTGTCGGCTTTATCGATCATGGCGAGTTCCTTGTCGTCGAAGGCCCTGCTGCGGACGAGGAGGCGGCGTTCGGTCCCGTTGTCGAGGCTGAACATTCCGCCCCTTCCATCGACCGCATCGAGAATTAGCTGGGTGTGCTTCCACGCCGAAAACTGCGCGCTGCCGATATAGACCGGGATGTCGTCGATCTCGCCGATCGCCACGTCGCGCTCGCCGATGCGGAACTCGTCGCGCGGATAGATCATCGGGCTTGATCCGTCACAGCAGCCGCCGGATTGATGGATAAGGACGGGGCCGTGCCACTCCGCGATTTCGGCGAGGAGCGCGCGGGCGCTGTCCGTTGCGGTCACGCGGAGCGGAGCGAGCATTGTCAGAAACTCACGCTGAAGCTGCCGACAAGGCGAGAGTCGCCCAGCGTGCCGAAGGCGGAGGTGTCGGTATCGTGGTAACGCAAATCGACATTGGCGCCCGGCAGCACGGCATATGACGCGCCGAGGTTCCACGTCATGTAGTCACCACCCGCACCGATCCACTGGTGACCCAGCGCGCCCGATACGCGCAGCTTGTCCGACACCGGCTGGGAAGCATTGATTTCCGCATAGAAGCCGTCGTCATCGGTGCCGAAATAGTCGGGCGTCCAATATCCCGCTACGCCAAGCCCCGTCTGGCCGAGCGAGGTGGACAGCGCGGCCTTGACCTCGACCGTATCGATATGGACCGGACTGTCGATATAGCCATAGCGGACCACTCCGACATCGAGCGAGGTGGCAGGGGCGAGGTCGAAGACGTAGCCGACCCACAGATCGTATTCCTGATCGATGCCCGGAAAATCGACATTCTCCGTCCCGGCACCGGCATAGAAGCCGCCGTAATTGACAGAGACTGCGGCGAAAACGGCAGGGTCTTCCGCGGTCTGACTGACACCGCGGAAGACGTAGTCCGTAGCGGCAGAGAGCGAGAACGACACGTCCATCCCGCTCGCATCCTCGACCGGGTCGGAGGCCGGCGGGCCGCTCGATTCATTCATGGCATCCTGCGCCAGTGCAGGGGAAGCGGCGGTGCAAAACAACGCAGCCGCGCCGTACGGAAAAGCCTTTCTCATCATCAATTCTCCCGATTTTTTGCAGGCGTTTTTTGACGCACCGGATCGCGCCCGATCGATGCCGGTGGTTTGAGAGTCTGTGCTGTTGGAAGGTTTATGGCGGCCCGGCGGTCAGGAGAGAGGTTTGACCGCCGGGCGCGCACGACCCTTAGAAGAAGCCGAGCTTCTTCGGGCTGTAGCTGACCAGCATGTTCTTGGTCTGCTGATAGTGGCCAAGCATCATCTTGTGATTCTCGCGGCCTATGCCGGATTGTTTGTATCCGCCGAAAGCCGCGTGGGCCGGGTATGCATGGTAGCAATTGGTCCACACTCGCCCGGCCTCAACAGCCCGACCGAACCGATAGCATGTGTTCGCATCGCGGCTCCACACGCCGGCACCAAGGCCATAAAGCGTATCGTTGGCGATCTGCAGCGCCTCCTCGTCGTCCTTGAAGGTGGTGACGGAGACGACCGGCCCGAAGATTTCCTCCTGAAAGACGCGCATCCGGTTGTTGCCTTTGAAAATCGTCGGCTCGACGTAGAAGCCGTCGGCGATCTCGCCATCGAAGCGAGCGGCCTTCCCGCCGGTCAGCAATTCGGCACCTTCCTGCTTGCCGATGTCGATATAGGAGAGGATCTTCTCCTGCTGTTCGGACGATGCCTGCGCTCCGATCATCGTCGCCATGTCCAGCGGATTACCGGCAACGATCGCCTTGGTGCGGGCAATCGCCTTTTCCATGAACCGGTCATAAATGCTCTCGTGGATCAACGCGCGGCTGGGGCAGGTGCAGACCTCGCCCTGGTTCAGCGCAAACATAACAAAGCCCTCGATGGCCTTGTCCAGATAGTCATCGTCTTCGCGGCACACGTCTGGGAAGAAGATATTCGGGCTTTTCCCGCCGAGCTCCAGCGTGACCGGAATAAGATTCTCGCTCGCATATTGCATGATCAGGCGCCCGGTCGTCGTCTCGCCGGTAAAGGCGATCTTGGCGATGCGGTCGCTGCTGGCGAGCGGCTTGCCAGCCTCCAGGCCGAACCCGCTGACGATGTTGAGGACACCATCGGGCAGCAAATCCGCGACCAGCTCCATCCAGACCATGATCGAGGCCGGGGTCTGCTCGGCCGGTTTCAGCACCACGCAGTTCCCGGCCGCGAGCGCAGGAGCCAGCTTCCATGCCGCCATGAGGATCGGGAAGTTCCACGGGATGATCTGCCCAACGACGCCGAGCGGCTCGTGGAAGTGGTAGGCGACCGTATCGTGGTCGATCTCGGAAATGCTGCCTTCTTGCGAACGGATGCAGCCGGCGAAATAGCGGAAGTGATCGATCGCCAGCGGAATATCGGCCGCCATCGATTCGCGCAGGGGCTTTCCGTTATCCCAAGTCTCCGCGATGGCCAGCTTCTCCAGATTGTCCTCCATCCGATCAGCGATGCGGTTGAGGATCAGGGCACGCTCGCCCGCGCTGGTGCGGCCCCATGATTGCTTGGCCGCATGGGCGGCATCCAGCGCTGCCTCGACGTCGGCCGCCTGACTACGCGCGATCTTGCCGACCGGTTTGCCGGTCACCGATGAAATGTTGTCGAAATAGCGCCCGTCTTTCGGGGCCACCCACTTCCCGCCGATGAAATTGTCGTAGCGCTCCGCGAACGGTGCCGCCATCGATGTAGCAGGATTGGTCTGCATATCCATAATGTTGTCCTCTCGAAATCGCCGGGCTCTCCCGGTCGCGAGGATGATCGTTCCGTTGAAACGAACCGATGGATAGGGGCCGTCAGGCGCAATCTCGGGAGACTGTCTCGCTAATGAGACACTCCGCATGGGTCTTCGCGATCAGTCGCGGGTCAGACCTGCCTTGCTCATGCGGCGATAAAGCGTGGCCCGCCCGATGCCGAGCGATTTGGCAGCCTTCGTCGCATTTCCGCCAGATTGCGCCAAAGCCTGCCGCAGCACCGCTCTTTCCGAGTCGTGGAAGGAAATCCCCTCGTCGCGTCCAAGAATTTCCGATGCCGTGCGGCGTGCCTTCAGACAGGCATCCGTAAGTCCGAAGCGATGCCGTGCCGCGAAGGTCGCACCGATCACCAGATCGTCGCGATCCACCGCCAGCAGTGCAGCGTCCCCACCGGGAAGATTCGCGTCGATGATACGGTGCGTGGCGAAATGCTTGCGGAAAACGCCGCTTTCGATCCGGCGCGCCGCATCCTGAACGATTTTCTGCACGAGCATACCCATCGCAGCGCTGTGATCGTCACGGCAAGTCGAGATATCGAGCGCGCCGACCAGATGGCCGTTCGCATCGCGGACCGGGGCGTCCATGCAGCTGATACCGATGTTGCGGCTGGCGAAATGTTCGTCGCGGGGGATCGTGACTGGTCGCCC
>CATMNW010000081.1 GCA_950071875.1 uncultured Erythrobacteraceae bacterium
GGCACCGTCAAGCCGACCTACATGACCGCAACGTCGACGCAGGCTGCCGGCAAGGCTGCCCGTACCGCACCGGCTGCCAAGCCTGCTGCAACGACGACCACCACGGTCAAGAAGTAATCGATCCGAAACGGGGGCGGCCCTCCGCCGTCCCCATTTTCGCATCGAACCCAAGAATTTCGAACGTTAGGAACTGAACCATGGCGATTTCGACAGGAGGGGGTGCATCGACACCCATGTCGGACATCAACACCACGCCGCTCGTGGACGTGATGCTGGTGCTTCTGATCATCTTCCTTATCGCGGTTCCGGTCGCGATCCAGACCATCGAGAAGCTCGAAGTCCCGATCTTCGAATCGGTCGAATCCAAGGACAAGGTCGAGAACCTTCTGCTGACTGTAAGCACCAGCGACGATAACGGCGTCAGCGCCGGCGAGCCCGGCTTCCTCGGCGCATCGCGCAACGGCGAATGCCGCGTCTATTTCAACAACACGACGCCGGTGACTTCGGAAGAACTCTACGACCAGGCATTCGAACGTCTCGATGCAATCGTGCAGCGTGCAGGCGGTCCGGATGCAATCATGAACGATCCGGAAAAGATTCCGCAGGTCCACATCCGCGGTGACCAGAATGCTCCGTGGTCGTGCGTTGCCGGCGCAATCTACAACGTACAGGCGGCGGGTTATCCCACCGTCGGCTTCATCTCGAACCCGGTCGATCCCAACGCGTGATCGCCCGGTTCGGCAAAGCAGATTAGGGAGTAACCCAATATGGCAATGTCAGGCGGCAAGGATGATGGCGCCCCGATGATGGAAATGAACATGACGCCGTTGATCGACGTCCTGCTCGTTCTCCTCATCATGTTCATCATCACCATCCCGGTTGCAACGCACTCGGTCGATATCGACCTTCCGGCTCCAAGCGATGTTCCGCAGGACATCACGGTAGAGCCGGAAAAGAACAAGCTGATACTTTCCGCACAGAACGAAATCCTGTGGAATGGCAATGTGATCGATATGGGGCAGCTCCGCACGCTGCTGGAGCAGACCAAGTCGATCAATCCGGAACCTGAGCTTCAGTTCGAGCCGGAAGCACGCGCCAGCTATGATCTCTCCGCCAAGGTGCTGCAGATCATCAAGGCCAGCGGCGTCACGAAGTTCGGCTTCGTCGGCAACGAACAGTATCGGACCTTCGGCAAAGCCGGATAAGTTCGAGACTTAGCATGTAAGAGAAGGGGCGGAGCGATCCGCCCCTTTTTTGTGCCCGCACACAAATGCCGACTACAATACGCGAAATGACGTCGTGGCTCGGGCATCTACCGCCGCTTGCCACCGACGTACTGAGACAAGCCGACGCGGGTCCTCAATCCATCGACTTGGCATCGACCCGCATCGCAGTACCCGCAAGGCTTTCCGCTTCAAGCAGCAGCTCGTCATCAACCGATCCCTGAGGGGTAGCCTCACGGCCGACCATTACCATCACAGGAACTGCGAGCGGACTCACACGATCGAGCTCGACATGAACCAGCTGGTCCGCAGAACGGTCCAGCAGGTCACCCAGTCGTCCGACGTCCGTTAGACGGGTACGAGCATCGGCCCAGGCAGCCTCCAGCAGTACGTGGTCCGGTTCATACTTGCGCAGAACATCATAAATCAGGTCGGTCGAGAAGGTGACCTGCTTGCCCGTCTTTCGCTTGCCGGGGTGCTGACGCTCCACCAGTCCACCGATCACGGCAACCTCGCGGAACGCGCGCCGGAGAAGATGGGAGTTCTGCACCCATTCGATAAATTCATCCTGCAGGATGTCCGGTGAAAGTAGCGGAGCCGGGTCCTCGACCGGTTTCAGACCCCAGACAGCAAGCGAGTAATCATTGGCTACAAAGCCCCCGGGCATGAGACCCCGGTCCTCCATTCGCCGTGTGATGAGCATGCCCAGGCTCTGGTTCGCGTTCCAGCCTTCAAAGGTATAATACACACTGTAGTGCCGTTTGGCATGGGGAAAGCTTTCGACCAGCAGCTGACCGGGCCCCGGCATCCGGGAGCGCCAGTCCTGCACCTCCAGCCACTCGCGTACGTCATCGGGAAAACGCGCCCAACCGGCACGATCGACCAGCATTGCCCTGACCCTATCGGCCAGGTGCGTGGTCAAGGGCATTCGTGCACCACCATAGCTCGGGATCATCGCTGATTTACTCGTGGCCTTTACCACGACTTCCATCGCCTGCACTGAAACAACCTCCAATGCCATGCCGGCGAAATTGAAGGTGTCGCCAGCGCTAAGGGATGCGGCAAACCGCTCTTCCACCTTACCGAGGCTACGCCCGCCCCTTCCTCGGCCCGCATTGATCCGAACGTCGAGCATTTCGCTGTCGATGATAATGCCAGCGTTCAAACGGTGCCGTGCAGCCTGTTCGGGGTGGGACAGCCGCCAGACGCCGTTCGCATCGCGCACGATGCGCTTGAACTTGTCGTAAGCCTTGAGCGCGTATCCGCCGGTTTCGACAAAGCCGAGCACCCGTTTCCAGACATCTTCATCCACCCACGAATAGGCCAGGCTCGACCTGACCTCTGCCAACAGATCCTGTTCCTGGAACGGAGCCGCACAGGCGCAGGCCATGATGTGCTGTGCAAGGACATCCAGGCCGCCGGGGCGAAACTCTTCCCCGTCACGTTTGCCCTCATCCACCGCTTCCTTTGCGGCGGTTGCCTCGAGAAATTCGAAACGGTTGCCCGGTACGAGCAATGCCCGGCTAGGCTGGTCCAGCCGGTGATTGGCGCGGCCGATGCGTTGCAGCAGACGGGACGACCCCTTCGGCGCGCCCATCTGCACGACGAGATCGATGTCGCCCCAGTCAACGCCGAGGTCGAGGCTGGCAGTGGCGACAAGTGCGCGCAACTCGCCGCGTGCCATTGCTCCTTCAACCTTGCGACGGGCTTCCTTGCTCAGGCTGCCGTGGTGGACACCGATGGGAAGATTTTCCTCGTTCACGTCCCACAGGTGCTGGAAAATATATTCAGCGAGGAAACGCGTATTGGTGAAAATCAGGGTCGTCCTGTTTGCGGCGATCTGTTCGTAGAGCTGCGCTATCGCCCAGGTTGCCGCATGACCGCCCCAGGGCACGCGCTCCTCCACCGGCAAGAGGATTTCGACTTCGGCGGCCGCACCGCTCTCGCCTTCGACCAGTTCGACCGTGTCGATGTCACCCCATGGTGCGAGCCATTCCCGGAATCCCTCAGGATTTGCCAGCGTGGCGGACAAAGCGGTGCGCTGCAGACCAGGCGCGATTGCCTGCAACCGGGTCAGGGCCAGAGCCAGCAAGTCCCCGCGCTTTCCGGTGGCGAAAGCATGCACTTCGTCAATGACTACGCGCTTCAGCCCTTTGAACAGATCGAAGGCATCGGGATAGGACAGCAGAAGGGACAGGCTCTCCGGAGTGGTGAGCAACACATGCGGCGGACGCAATCGCTGGCGCTTTTTGCGGTCCGACGGCGTGTCGCCACTTCGTGTCTCGACACGAATCGGCAGTCCGATCTCCTCGATGGGCGTGAGAAGATTGCGCTGCACATCGTGTGCAAGTGCTTTCAATGGCGAGACGTAGAGCGTGTGCAAGCCATCGCCGGGTTCTTCTTCGCCCATTCGCGAAGGTGCAAAATCGGACAAGGTCGGCAGAAAACCCGCCAGTGTTTTACCGGCGCCCGTGTCGGCCACCAGCAAGGCGTGTTGTCCGCAATCGCTGGCCTTAAGCACTCCCGCCTGATGCGAGCGAATTCGCCAGCCACGTCCCGTGAACCAGTTCCCGATCTCGGGTGGGACAGTCCCGGGTATGATGGATGCAGCCATAAAGGGTCAGCGTAGGGGAACCTGCCCGGTTCCCTCCAACCCTCTATCTAAACAGCTAGAACCGTGGGCCGTTGGCTTCCTGCTCCGCTAAAAGCGTCATTCCCTCTCGCAACTGTTCTTCATTCAGTCCGGACAGTTCGGATATGCGCTGTCGTTCCTTCGTGCCCAGCGCATCGAAGTCCTTCTTCTCCGGGAGGTCGGCCATCTCGGCTTTCAGCTTTGCACCCATGTCCGTCATGGCCAGCATGATTGTCGGCATCTCACGCATAGCGGCGGACAGGATGCGGGGATCCGAACTCAGCTGGTATGACTTGCGGGCAAAGGTGGCTCCGATCTCGGTCGAGAAGAATGCCTGGATTCCTTCCAGTTCCGGACGGGTGAAGTGGACGGCATAAGCCTCGGACATGCCGCGTTTCATGGACGGCTCCATCGCAGACATGAGGTCGCCCATCATCGCTTGGGTCAGTGCCATGGTCCGGCGCTGGCGCTCTTTCCAGTTGGGATCGACAATAGCTGCGATTTCCGCAATCTGCGCGTCGTCCAGTTCGAGCTCGTCGCCATCGTAGCCAATGAAATCATGCAGCTTCGGGCCGCTTTTCTCCGCCAGTTCCGCAATCGGGCCGAGCATTCTATCGAACATCGAGCCCATCATTTCGCCCATCGTCCCATCTGGCATGATCTGGTCGATGAGATCGGTGGCGAGAGGCAGGCGCGCTTGCTGCTCGGGCGTAAGCGGTTCGACCTGAAATACATCCGCAAGCGCAGCCATCATTTCGGCTTCTTCCGCCCCGTTCGTTTCTTCGGCTGAAACGGACTGGCCTGCCAACGCCAGCGGCACCGTGAACGCGAACAACCACTTCTTCATCGAAAACACCTCCCTTGCAGATATCAATGCCCGACGCTTTCGCCTCTTTCGAGGCCGGAAGCGGCCAGCTGTTCGTCGATTTGAGCGACAAGGCGATCCAGCCCTTCCTGGCTTTCGCTTTCAGCACGCGCGACGAGAACATCCTGCGTGTTGGATGCACGCAAAAGCCACCAGCCATCGTCGGTCGTCACCCGAACACCATCGGTGGTATCGGCAATGGCATCGCTCGCGGCGACGCGCTCGGCAATTTCACCAATCGCCGCGAACTTGCGGCTTTCATCGACCTGAAACCGCATTTCGGGCGTGTTGACCATTGGCGGCATGTCTCCGCGCAATTCGGTAACCGATTTGCCAAGGCGAGCCGAGGCGGTGATGAGACGGACGCCGGCATAAAGCGCGTCATCATATCCGTAGTAGTCGTCAGCGAAGAAGACGTGACCGCTCATCTCGCCAGCCAGCGGCGATCCGGTTTCCTTCATCTTGGACTTGATCAGCGAGTGGCCCGTTTTCCACATGAGCGGCTCGCCACCATGGGCAGCAACATGTTCGAACAGCGCGCGGCTGGCTTTCACATCTGCGATGATCGTGGATCCCTTGGCCCGGCTCAGCAAATCTTCAGCATAGACCATCAGGAGCTGATCGCCCCAGATTACCCGTCCTTCCCCGTCGATCGCGCCGATCCGGTCGCCGTCACCGTCGAAGGCAATCCCGAAATCGAGCGACTTTTCGGCAACCAGCGCGCGCAGGTCTTCGAGGTTCTCTTCGACTGTCGGATCGGGATGGTGGTTGGGGAATTCGCCATCTACTTCCGTGTAGAGGAGGTGGTGTTCGCCCGGGAGCCGTGCAGCGAGTTTCTCCAACGCCGGACCGGCCGCACCATTGCCGGCATCCCAACCGACCTTGAGGTCGGCAAGACCTGCGGCATCGACACCCTGAAACGCTTCCATCATGCGATCGATGTATTCCTCGAGGACTTCGCGCTCCTCGACGTCGCCGGCACCGTCGACCCACTCACCCGCCGCACCACGCCGGCCGAGTTCCTGAATATCATCCCCGAAGAAGGGGCGTCCCTGAAACACCATTTTGAAGCCGTTATAATTGGCAGGATTGTGGCTGCCCGTAATCTGGATCCCGCCATCGACATCGTCAGCGGATGCTTCCGCATAGTAAAGCATCGGGGTCGGCCCCATACCGATGCGCACGACATCCATTCCGGAGGCTGTCAGCCCTTCGACCAGCGCATGTTCGAGCATCGGGGAGCTGACCCGTCCGTCGTAGCCGACTGCAACCCGTTTTCCGCCTGCCTCGGCCAGCATCGATCCGAAACCGCGCCCGATCGCCCGCGCATCGTCAGCTCCGAGCGTTTCACCGATTATCCCGCGAATGTCATATTCGCGCAGGACGGTGGGATGGAATTCGTGGCTCATTCGGGTCGCTCCGGTCGGTTTCGGGAAAGGTGGTCCAACAAAAGGTCGCGCGCGGCATTCGCCTCCTGAAGAGCTTCGGCGCTACCCCCTTTATCGGGATGGTTTATTGTAGCAATGCGACGGTGCGCTGCCCGTATGTCGGCAGCAGATGCGTTGCGCGATACCGAGAGGAGGTCGCGCGCGCGATCAACCGCTCGATCTGCTCGGGTTGGTCCACGCAAATACTCCCACGGCCATTTTCCGAAGATCCAGCGACACGCGACTGAAATCAGAATAGCCAGGGCGAGATACCGGATCACGAGCCCGCCGCCTCCTTCGCAGGACTACCTACATCCGGCAGGCGCAGGCCAAGGACAAGACTTCGCAGCTCCTGTCGTGCGACGAGGTGGCTCGTTCCAAGGTCGCCCAGTTGCCCCTTGTCGAGCAGCGTGAGACCCGAAGGAAAGAGTTCGCGGTAAATGACGCGTTCGGACAGGCCTTTGGCCACACGGAAGCCGACCCGCTTTGACATCTCGTCCAATGCCTGTTCGATCCGGGCCATGTTGCGCGCCTCGGTGTAACCGGTGCGGTTGCGCACAACCACCCAATCCATCTGCGCACGGTTCTGTTCGATCGAGGTGCGGCTCCGCTTGAGACGGGCTTCCCAGATCAGCTCTGCGTAAAAGGACAGTTTCTTCACTTTGAAGCTTTCGCCCTCGACCTGTCCGATGAGATCGAAATCGACGAAGCTGTCGTTCATTGGCGTCACGAGAGTATCGGCCGTGGTCGCCGAATGGCGTGCGAGAGGATCGTCGCGGCCCGGAGTATCGATGACCACGAAGTCGGCTCCCGCAGCCTCCTGCGCGATGATAGCTTCCATCTCTTCGGCTTCGACACCCTCTACGACGTGACATAGCGCGGTCGGCAGTCCTACCTTGCGCCTGTCCGCGGTTTCCGAACGGTTTTCGAAATAGCGGCACATCGTGCGCTGGCGGTGATCGAGATCGAAGGCAACCACCCTTGCCCCGCGATAAGCAAGCGCCACGGCGACGTGCACGGCAGTTGTCGACTTGCCGGTGCCACCCTTCTCGTTGGCAAATACGATACGATGTGGGCGTGAAGGCATCAGCAGGGCAAGTTCGAATTCATGATGCCCAATTCCCTATCCAACCCGATGCGCGGCGGCAACGCGGTCGTATGACCACGCCAATCATTTTTCCCACAGTGGCGGATGTATACAAGCGCCCTCGCTATCATATGATAAGGTATCGCGGTTTTGGGTCGCATTCGCACGGCGGAGAACCGGCAAAAGCCGGCTGCCGGGTAAGGTTCTTTGAGGGGGATCCCACGAATGAGAAAAGCTTTTTTCACGGCCCTTGCCGTACTTTCGATGACGGGCATGGCAGCCGAACCGGTTCTTGCGCAGGGGCGGTCCTCGGGCCGCAAGGCGCAGGATCGCGCCACGATGGAAATTCCGCGCTGCAGCCAGAACCTGGGCACGATCGCCGTGGTCGAACCCGACGACAAATGGTGGCGCGAACTCAACCTCGGCAGTCCCGAACAGATCATCCGCGTTTTCGTCGCCCGTTCGGGTTGCTTTACAATGGTCAGCCGCGGCCGGGCCATGCAGAGCCGCGCCATGGAGCGTGCACTCCAGGAACAGGGCGAATTGCAGGACGGACAAAACGTCGGCCTCGGCCAGGTCGTGACCGCAGACTATTTCCTTCAGCCCGACATCGTCAGTGCGAACAGTAACTCCGGCGGCGGCGGGGGTGTCCTCGGCGGTGTTGTCGGTGGCCTATTCGGACGTACCGCAGGTGCGCTGGCTGGCGGTATCCGGATCAAGAAAGGCGAGGCAAACGTCGTTCTCAGCCTGGTGAACGCGCGAACCACTGTCGAAGAAGCACTGGTCGAAGGATATTTCCGCAAGAAGGACCTCGGTTGGGCAGCGGGCGGCGGTCTGTTCGGCGGTGGTGGCGGAGCTGCCGGCGGATTCGGCAGCTACGAGAACACCGCGATCGGGCAGATCATCGTTCTCGCCTACCTGAACGCCTATACCGATATGGTGACGCAACTCGGTGGGCTGCCTCTCGACGCTGCGGCAGCCGCACCCGAAGCGCGCTGAGCGAAGACAGTCTTGCCACAAGGGGGGCGGAGCGGCAGTGGTCGCTCTGCCCCTTTTGTCTTGCGGAGTAGTCGAAGTTGCAAACAATCACATCGCTTGCGGAACTCAGGCCGGCAGTCGATCGGCTCCGGCGCGATGGTGCGCTTGCCTTGGTGCCGACTATGGGAGCCTTGCACGATGGGCATCTCACCCTGGTTCGCGAGGCACGCAAAGTAAGTGCTCATGTGGCGGTGTCGATTTTCGTAAATCCTCGCCAGTTCGGCCCAAACGAGGATCTCGATGCCTACCCCCGCCAGTTGGCGCGCGATTCCGAACTGCTGATTGCAGAAGGGGTGAGCCTGCTCTGGGCGCCGCCACCGCAGGAAGTGTATCCATCAGGGTATTCGACCAACATCTCTGTACATGGCGTCAGCGAAGGATTGTGTGGCGCGGATCGACCCGGTCATTTCGACGGCGTGGCGACAGTGGTCTGCAAGCTTTTCAATCAGGTTCGACCCGACTTGGCGTTTTTCGGAGAGAAAGATTGGCAGCAACTGGCAGTCATCCGGCGCATGGCACGCGACCTGGATTTGGTCCGACCGCAT
>CATMNW010000082.1 GCA_950071875.1 uncultured Erythrobacteraceae bacterium
CCCTTGTCCTTTCACATATGGCCGATCGCTGGCTGATCCGCGGGATTGCGGGGCCCCTCCGGCTTTCTTCGAATCCCTGCGCAAACGCGAGGGATGCGCGCACATAGCGGGAATCGACATGAAAGCAAGGCTTGGCTTTGCGGAACGGGGCGGGCAGGGGCGCATTGACCTTGAAACTGAAGGAGTGATGCCTGGTGCCCGGTGGACTTGTAGCCCTGCTAGACGACGTATCGATCATCGCCCGCACAGCGGCAGCCTCCGTCGACGACATTACCGTCGCAGCGAGCAGGGCCGGATCGAAGACTGCAGGGGTCGTGATCGACGATGCCGCGGTAACTCCCAGCTACGTGACCGGCCTCAGTCCCGCGCGCGAACTGCCGATTATCTGGAATATCACCAAGGGCAGCCTGAAGAACAAGCTCATCATACTGCTGCCCGGCGCTCTCCTGTTGAGCTGGCTACTGCCCGGCGCGATTATCTTCATCCTGATGCTGGGTGGTGCATACCTGTCCTATGAGGGCGCGGAAAAGGTGATGGAGAAGCTTGGTGGAGAAAAGCACGGCAAGACGGTAGAGGATGTAATCGAGGATCCGGCCGCGTTCGAGAAGCAGCGTGTCGCAGGTGCCATCCGCACCGATCTGATCCTGTCTGCCGAGATCATGGCCATTACGCTGAACGAGGTTGCCGACGAAAGTTTCATCGTGCGTGCCGGGGTGCTCGCGATCGTAGGCATCGCCGTCACCTTTGTTGTCTACGGCGCAGTTGCGTTGATCGTAAAGCTGGACGACATCGGTTTGCATCTGCGCGAAAAGGCTTCCAGTGCGGCGCAGGCGGTTGGTAATCTTCTTGTTAATTCAGTGCCTTACCTCCTGACCTTTCTGTCGTTCATTGGAACCATCGCGATGCTGTGGGTCGGCGGCGGCATCATCCTTCATGGTACGCACGAGCTTGGCCTAAACTTCCTCTACGACATAGCTCATAGTGCAGAATACGCGGTGAAGTCGGCCACCGGAGCGCTTTCTGGACCGATGGGTTGGTTCACCTATGCCGCCTTCTCGGCGATAGTGGGCCTTGTACTGGGGTTCATCATTGCAACCGTGCTGCACAAGGTTTTCAAGATCGGGAAGGCGCATTAGGCAGATGGCTAACCCGAGCCTCTATACCTGCGCCGGTTCGCGCGGATTGCGCGCTACTTGGGCTGCGGAGGAAGCAGGTACGGATATCGACCTGAAACTCTTGCCGTTTCCGCCCAGGTTCAAGGCACCGGAGTATCTCCAAGTCAATCCGCTCGGGACCGTGCCCATGCTAATAGAGGGCGATGCCGAAATGACGGAGAGTTGCGCGATTGCGCACTATCTCGCGACGAAAGGTAACGTGGAAGATCTGGTAGTGACCTCAGGTGAGGAAGATTATCCAGCCTATCTGGATTTCACCTATCATGCCGACGCGACAATCACTTTTCCGCAAACTGTTTTCATGCGCTTCTCTCTGTTCGAAAAAGAGAAGGGCTGGGGCGAGGCGGGTGAAGCCTATGCGAAGTGGTTCTGGAAAAGGCTGGTGAAACTGGAACAGCGATTGGAGACACGCGAATTTCTGTGTGAAGACCGCTTTACCGTCGCTGACATCTGCTGCGGTTATGCGCTCATTCTGGCTGGCAGGGTCGGGGTGGATGAAGGTATTCCACAATCGCTCAAGGATTATCGCGAGAGACTGGTCTCGCGCGATGGGTATAAACGCGCGGTCGCGCGCGAATCTGCCGGACCCGTAGCAATCTAGCCGAGGCTTTCGAAGAGGTCCTTGGCAAACGCGCTCAGTGTGTCGTCGCGGGCACCCATGACCACGATCCGGTCGTTAGGCTGCGCAATTTCGGCAAGATGAGCGCCTACCGCATTCCGGTTTGCGATGTATTTCGCATTTCCGCCCGCTTCATTGATAAGCTGTACGATCCGTTCGCTGCCTTCGCTGCGGTCTACCGTGCCACCGAAATACACCGGGTCGCACAGGAACACGCGGTCGCCGTCGGAAAGTTCGTCGACGAAGGTCTGCGCAAGTTCGTCGCCCATCTGGCGCAATGGTCCGTAACCATGAGGTTGGAAGAAAGCGAGCACACGGCCCGGGTGGGTTTTGAGGGTCCGCAAAGTGGCTGCGCATTTCTCCGGATTGTGTCCGAAGTCATCGATTACCGTGACCGCCGATGGGGTGGTTCCGACAACATCGAAGCGCCGCGCAAGACCGGCAAAGCCGGTTAGGGCGGCAACCGCCTGGTCTACCGGAATGCCGGCAGCCGCCGCGCCTGCGATGGCCGCAAGAGCGTTCGAAAGATTATGCCGACCTGGTAGGTTCAGCGTAAGTGGATATTCGCTGCCGTCGTGTCGATCGATGACCAGAGCTGCCTGGCGCATCGGACCTTCGGCGACAGAACCCGCCACGATGCCGATCTGCGCTTTCTCCTGCTCGATCCCGAAGGTGATGACCTCTTTCGCGTTCGGGAGGAGCGCGAGAGCCTCGCTATCGTCAGCATTGATGACGCTGATCCGGCTGCGCGACAGATAGTCGCCGAACAATTGGCGCAGTTCTTCCATGCTCTTGTGGTCGAGACTGATGTTGAGAAGGATGCCGACCGCCGGACGATAAAGCGCGATCGAGCCGTCACTCTCGTCGACCTCGCTGACATACAGGCTTTGTCCGCCGACGACCGCGCTCGCATAGGGGCGCTCGGGCGAGACGAAGTTCTTCATCACGGCGCCGTTCATGACCGTCGGTTCGCGCCCGCAGGCCTGCAGGATCCAGCCAAGCATGCCTGTGACAGTCGATTTGCCACTAGTGCCCGCAACGGCCAAGCCTGCGCCGCTGGTGTTGAAGAGGATCGAATTGAGCTCCGCACGCGTCAGGCGCAGGCAGTCCAGTTCCCGGGCACGTTTGGCATCGGGCACGCTGTCTTCAACCGCCGCGCTGGCGACAAGTATCTGCTCGCCCGAAACTATGCCACTGCCGTCTTGCGGATGCAGAGCGAAACCTTGGTGTTCCAGTGCTTCGAACTTGCCAGGGGTATGTCCCTGATCGTTGCTGCGGTCCGATCCTTCGACCGTGCAACCCCGACCCTTCAAAATCTGCGCCAGCGGCAGCATTCCGGACCCGCCGATGCCGCAAAAGAAGAACGGGCGGGCGAACAGTTCATCTGGAGTGGGCATATCGCTCATGTGCGTGCAGCTATTGAGTTGTGCGGCGGGATACAAGCACGCTAGCAAGTGCCCATGGCCAAAATTGCGATCTGCGCCCCCGGAAAAAGGTTGAAACGCGAACGGGCTACCGCGCTGCAGGCGCAGGTGGCGGGGCGTGAGGACGTGTCGCTGCATTTCCACGACCAGTGCTTTCTCGAGGAAGGCCATTTTGCCGGGAGCGACGAGGCGCGGCTTGCGGCATTTCTCGAATGCGCAAACGATCCCGGGTTCGATGCAGTCTGGTTCGCGATGGGCGGTTATGGATCGAATCGCATCGCCGCGCAGGCTATCGCCAAGATGGGCCAGGCGGCGCGTTCCAAATCCTATCTGGGTTATTCCGACACAGGTTTTCTTCTGGGCGCGCTTTACAGGCACGGCATCGGCCGCGTGGCACATGGTCCGCTGGCTGGCGACATTCGGCGCGAAGGGGGTGACGCGGCCATCGAACGCGCACTTGACTGGCTGAAGGGAGGCAGCACGGGTCTGGAGCCGCATCTTGACGAACGCCCTTCGGCGGCATTCAATCTCACCACGCTCGCCATGCTGGTCGGTACCGAACTTGCGCCCGATCTTTCGGGTCATGTCGTGATGGTCGAGGAAGTCGCCGAGTATCATTACGCGATCGACAGGCTGCTATTCCACGTGACCCAGCACCTGCGGGACATCGCAGGTATGCGCCTTGGACGGATCAGCGATGTGCCAGTCAACGACCGACCTTTCGGCAGCGACGAAGTCGCAATCGTGCAGGATTGGTGCGCGCGCAGCGGCATTCCCTACCTCGGGCGCGCTGATATCGGTCACGATGCTGCAAACAGGATTGTCCCCTTCGGACTTGAGGCCCGCCGTCCACGCGCCTAGGCGCGCAGTCCAGAGGAGTATTTATGACTGCATTCATTTTTCCCGGACAGGGAAGCCAGAAGGTCGGCATGGGCGTGGAACTTGCCGAAGCCAGTGCGCATGCCCGCGAGGTTTTCGAGGAAGTCGACGAGGCGCTGAACCAGAAACTGTTCGCGCTTATGAAGGACGGTCCCGAGAGCGAACTCACCATGACCGCCAATGCTCAGCCAGCCATCATGGCGAACTCCGTTGCCACGGCGCGAGTGCTCGACAAGGAATTTGGCGTCGCGCTGGCGGACAAGGCGGACTGCGTGGCGGGGCATTCACTCGGCGAATACAGCGCCCTGTGCGCTGCAGGTGCGTTTTCGCTTTCCGACACGGCGAAGTTGCTACGCCTTCGCGGTATTGCCATGCAGGATGCGGTGCCGATCGGGGTCGGCGCGATGGCCGCGTTGCTGGGCGCTGATATCGACAAGGCTACCGCGCTGGCCGAAGCCGCGGCCGAAGGCGATGTTTGCGAAGTCGCAAATGATAACGATCCTACGCAAGTCGTGATCTCGGGACATGTCGCCGCTATCGACCGCGCCATCGGGATGGCGAAGGATCACGGCATCAAACGCGGCCTGAAGCTACCGGTTTCCGCGCCGTTCCATTGCTCACTGATGAGCCCTGCCGCTCTTCGCATGAAGACCGCGCTTGGGGATACTCCGCCACAAGCCTTCACCGTGCCGATCTTTGCCAATGTCACCGCCGGGCAGGTCACGGATCCGGCTGAAGAACAGGCGCTCTTGGTAGAGCAGATCACAGGCCGCGTTCGCTGGCGCGAAAGCGTTCTTGCAATGCGTGAGGCGGGCATCGAAAAGTTCGTGGAACTAGGCGGCAAGGTGCTTGGCCCGATGGTGGGGCGTATCGACAAGGAAGCAGCTACGGTCAGTCTCGTCACCATGGAAGACCTCGAAGCATTCGCGAAGGAGAACGCATAATGTTCAGCCTTGAAGGAAAGACTGCCCTGGTCACTGGCGCGAGCGGCGGTATCGGTAGTGCAATCGCCTATTCGCTTGCGCGCCAGGGTGCGCGGCTTGCGCTGTCCGGTTCGAACGGTGACAAGCTGCGCGCATTTCGGGAACAACTTAACGCCGACACCGGCGGCAACCATGTCGAGATAACCTGTAACCTGTCGGACACGAAACAGGTCGAGGAGCTTATCCCGGCTACGGTCGACACGCTTGGCAGCATGAACATCCTTGTAAACAATGCGGGCATCACGCGTGACAATCTCGCAATGCGCATGAAGGACGAGGAATGGGACGAAGTCATTCGCATCAACCTTGAAGCGAGCTTTCGCCTGATGCGCGCCAGCGCTCGTCCGATGATGAAGGCCAAGGGCGGCCGCATCATCTCCATTACCAGTGTCGTTGGCCACACCGGCAATCCAGGCCAGATGAACTACGTCGCGGCCAAGGCAGGTCTTACCGGGATGTCGAAAAGCCTCGCGCAGGAACTCGCCAGCCGCAATATCACTGTGAACTGCGTTGCCCCCGGCTTCATTCGCACCGCGATGACCGATGCGCTGAACGACGATCAGAAAGCTGCCATCAATGGCCGCATTCCGATGGGCCGTATGGGCGAGGGTGACGAAATTGGTGCGGCGGTATCCTACCTCGCCAGCGATGAAGCCGCTTACGTCACGGGGCAGACCATTCATGTGAATGGCGGCATGGCGATGCAAGCTTGATATGCGAAACAGTCTGAAAACCACTTTCTTCGCGTTCATCGTTCTCGGCATTGCCGCGCCGGTAGTTGCACAGGATACGCAGCTTGATTGCGCCTTCGATAAGACCGCGGAGGCGGTTCGGACCGAACTGCTTGCCAAGCTAATGGATGGTTCGCTGGGTACCGTGGCGGAGGAAGGCGATGCCGAAAGCCGCATGTATGACGCCGTCCGGCTTTGCGCAAAAGAAGCGGGGAGGACGGGTGAGAAGGAATACGCCTTTTTCGACCTTACCCAGGCGCGGATCCTAGCCAGCGCATCGCGCGCGGAGCTCGTGCGAGAGCAATTCCCGATCGGTGAACTGGAAAAGAGCTGGAACGTGACATGGCCAAGCGGTGCCCCCGACCCGGCTACCTTCACCGACGACCAGTGGTCTGAGATGGAAGCTTGGGTTCGGGCGACCAATAACCCTGAAGACGCCCTGGAAATTGCCGGACAGGTGTCGACCTATCTCATGCTTCATCGCGCAGGCGCTTCGGCTTACGAAACCCTGTCGGAATAATCCTGCAGACTGATGTTATCCCCAAGGGAGATCCTCACCTTGGCGCCGGAAGCTTGCGGGCAATGGCAGCATGGCTAAGGTCGTTATCCGTATTCCGGCGCTTGTGGGGCGATTCCGGCCCCTGACGCCCAAGAGGGATGAAAGTTAGGACCATGAAGGCCACAATCGAACGCGCGACACTTCTGCGCTGTCTCTCCCATGTTCAGTCGGTGGTCGAACGCCGCAACACTATCCCCATCCTCTCAAACGTCTTGATCGAGGCGGATGGCGACAACTCGCTCAAGGTCATGGCGACTGACTTGGATCTGCAGGTTATCGAGCATATGGATGCGAGCGTCGACAGCGCGGGATCGATCACTGTCTCGGCACATTTGCTGTTCGACATTGCACGCAAGCTGCCCGAAGGTTCGCAGGTCAGCTTGGAAGCTGCCGAAAACCGCATGGCCATCAAGGCCGGACGCAGTCGCTTTTCATTGCCGACCCTGCCGCGCGACGATTTCCCCGTAATCGTGGAAGGCGACTTGCCGACCAGTTTCGAACTGCCTGCAAAGACGTTGGCCGAACTGATCGACCGCACCCGTTTTGCAATTTCGACAGAAGAGACGCGCTATTATCTGAATGGCATTTTCTTTCATGTTTCGGATGACAGCGAGCCGGTACTGCGTGCAGCAGCGACCGACGGTCATCGCCTTGCGCGGTTCACTTTACCGCGTCCCGATGGTGCAGAAGGCATGCCTGACGTTATCGTGCCGCGCAAAGCCGTGGCCGAATTGCGCAAGTTGCTCGACGAATCGATGGACGGCAATGTCCAGATCGACCTCTCGGCCAGCAAGGTCCGTTTCACCCTGGGGGGCGAGGGCGGTGTGGTCCTGACCAGCAAGCTGATCGATGGCACCTTCCCAGACTATTCGCGTGTCATTCCGACTGGAAATGACAAGCTGCTCAAGCTCGATCCAAAGAGCTTTCACGAAGGCGTGGATCGCGTCGCGACCATCGCGACCGAGAAGACACGCGCGGTCAAGATGGGGCTCGAAAACGACAAGGTGGTCCTGACGGTCACCTCGCCAGACAACGGGACCGCGACCGAAGAGGTGCCTGCGGAATATAGTTCGGACGGGTTCGAGATCGGCTTCAATGCTGCGTATCTCAAGGACATCCTTGGCCAGATCGATAGCGATAATGTGGAAGTCCACTTGGCTGATGCGGGCGCACCGACGCTTATTCGCAAAGACGAAAACTCGCCGGCGTTATATGTTTTGATGCCCATGCGCGTCTGATTGCGCGAAGGGTCTCGAAAAGGACAAACGTAGATTGCATCAGGTTGAAGTCAGCAAGGATCGCATCGTCGATGCCCAGCTCGTAGACCGACAGCTGGATGAACTTGATGATGGTGCGATCAGGCTCGTGATCGAAAGCTTCTCGGTCACTTCCAATAACGTGACTTACGCTGTCGTCGGCGATGGGTTCGGTTACTGGAATTTCTTTCCTGCATCAGATAGTAAGGGCATCGTCCCCGTGTGGGGTCACGCTCGCGTCATCGAGAGTCGTCACGCCGAATTCGCCGAGGGTGAGCGGGTCTATGGTTACTTGCCGATGGCGACCCATCTCGACGTGTTCCCGGGCAATGTGAGCGCGAGCGGTTTCACAGATATGGCTGAACATCGTCAGCCGATGAGCCCGGTTTACAACCAGTATTCGCGCCTCGCTGCCGATCCCGAACACGATCCGGTCCGCGAAGGTGAGCGCATGATCTTCGGACCGTTGTTCAAGACCGGGTTTCTGATTGAATATTTCATGCGGTCTGAGAACTGGTTCGGCGCATCCCAACTGATCCTGACCAGCGCATCATCGAAAACCGCCATGGGCCTGGCGAGCGTGGCGAAGCAATATTCGCCGCAAATCAAGCGCATCGGCCTCACCTCGGCGGGCAATCTCGAGTTCGTGACAGCAAGCGGTCTTTACGACGTGGTGCTGCCCTATGACGCGGTCGACTCTATCGCGACAGAGCCCAGCGTTTCGGTTGATTTCGCCGGTAACTCCAAGCTCTTGAACGCGATCCACACGCACTTTGGAGGTGCGCTGAAATACTCCTGTCTTGTAGGTGTTACCCATATTGAGGAACGTGAGGGTGGAACTGACGATATAACCGGGCCGACACCGACGTTGTTCTTTGCACCCGATCATGCGGTTGCGTTTTTCAAGAGCGTCGGACCGAAGGATGCTGGCAATATTCTCGCGCAAAGCTGGCGCGATTTCCTCTCGGATGCGGGCGACAGCATCAGCCTTGAGCGACGCAAGGGTCTCGCCGCCGCGCGCGATGTCTTCGTCGAAATGGCGAGCGGATCGGTCGATCCAGCAAAAGGGATCGTAATCGAGCCTTAGATTTCGACCGCGATCTTGCCGAAGTGCTTCTGGTCCTGCTC
>CATMNW010000083.1 GCA_950071875.1 uncultured Erythrobacteraceae bacterium
ACCGTCAACCGCTCGACCGGCTGGCTGTCGCCCGGATCGTGGAAAACCAGGATCGTGCGCCGCCGCGCGCTCATGCTGGTCGCATCGAGCATGCTGGCGACCACCGGCTCTTCGAAATACTCTCGGGCCATCACTACCCACATATCGATGCCCTGTTCGCGCATGATTGCGGGCACGATCGTATCGAGCCGCTCGGCGAGGATCGCGTCGATCACCTCGGCCCGCTCCCGCATGGACAGCAACGGCGGCATGGCGGGCGCAGCCTGTTCGCTCTCGCTCATGGGAATGAGCGGGACATCAGTCTCGGCAGCGAGGGCGGGGGAGGTGGCCGAACCGAGCAGCGCGGCGGCGAGAGCCAAGCGCGCGATCATTCCGCTGCGAGCAGTTCTTCCGCCGCGCCGAGGTCCACGCTGACAAGACGGCTCACGCCTTTCTCGATCATCGTGACGCCGAAAAGCCGGTGCATCCGGCTCATGGTCACGGCATTGTGGGTGACGATGAGGTAGCGGGTGTTGGTTTCGCGGACCATCGCATCAAGAAGGTCACAGAAGCGGTCGATATTGGCATCGTCAAGCGGTGCGTCGACTTCGTCGAGCACGCAGATCGGCGCAGGGTTGGTGAGGAACAGCGCGAAGATCAGCGCGGTTGCGGTGAGCGCCTGTTCACCGCCCGACAGCAGGGTAAGCGATTGCAGTTTCTTACCCGGCGGCTGGGCGAAAATCTCGAGGCCGGCCTCCAAAACATCGTCGCTGTCGATCAGCGCAAGGTGTGCTTCGCCGCCTTCGAACAGGCGAGTGAAGAGGCGCTTGAAATGGTCGTTGACCTGTTCAAATGCGGCGCGCAGGCGTTCGCGCCCCTCGCGGTTGAGGCTGCCGATCGACCCGCGCAGACGGCTGACCGCTTCCCGCAATTCTTCCTGTTCTGCCGCGTTGCTCCCGTGTTCGCCTTCGATCCGTTCCAGTTCCTCGGCAGCCACGAGGTTCACAGGGCCGATCCGCTCTCTGCTGGCAGAGAGCCGGTCCATCTCCTCACTCTCGGCTTCTGCCGATTCAATGGCGGCTGGCTCGAACCCGAAGCGTTCGGGGAGCAGGGGAGGCGGGGACTGGAACCGTTCGCCGGAAATACGTGCCATCTCGATTCGGCGCGCATCCTGGTTTTCGGCGCGGGCGGAAAGGCCGGCGCGGCTTTCACGGGCTTCTGCCAACCGTTCGTTGATTGTCGTGAACAGGCGGTCGGCCTCCTGCGCTGCCGCGCTTGAGGTGGCCACAGCCTGCTCCGCCTCGGCGAGGTCGCGACCCAGTCGTTCGCGAACCTGGTCGCCCTGTTCGATCTCCCGCATCAGGCCTTCGGGCTTTGCCGCGGTGATCGCACGCTCCTGCTCGATTTCTTCGGCACGGATTTCCATTTCGGACAGTCGACGTGCCGCGTCCCCGCTACGGGCCTGCCAACTGGCCATGTCGCTCCGCTGCGCAGTTGCACGCTCGCGGGCAACTGCGAGCGTCTGGTCATGGCTGGCAAGCTGCGCAGCACGCGCCTGCAAGGTCGAACGGGCAGCCTCGTTCTTTGCGCGTGCCGCCTCGAGCGATGCGCGACCTGCTTCGGGATCGGGCAGGGCGTCTCGCTTTGCTTCTGCCTTTTCGAGGTCGGTTCTGGCCGAGGTTATTATATCAGCGTGTTCTTCCTCGTTCCTGTCCAGTTCATCGAGCCGGGCCGCAAGGCGTTCACGCGCCGCTTCCGCTTGGTCGAGTGCACGCAATGCGCTCCGCTCAGCATCGGCAGCATCCGCTACCTCGCGATCCTTACCGACGAGATCGCGCTGCAATTGCGACAATTCTTCGCCGGCCAGATCGAGCGAAGCCTGGGCCGCTTCGACAGCATCGCGCAGCGCCGGCATTTGCCGATCGAGGTCTGCAAAACGGTTTTCAGATTCAAGTCGGGCAGCTTCCGCCGAGCCTTCACCGCGTACCACCAAGCCGTCCCAACGGCGCAGTTGCCCGGCCTTGGTAACGAGCGAGTGCCCGGGCGCGAGCGAGCGGCCGTCGTCCGTCTCGGCGACATGCATGAGTGCAAGCCGGGCGCGCAATTGTTCGGGGCAGGCCTCGACATGATTGGAAAGACTGTCTGGGACGGTCGAAGGTACTTCGGCGCCCGTCCAGTAACGGCCTTCGGCATCTCCCTCGGGCAGGCCGAGCAACGCCTTGCCATCACGCCCCAGAGCGGCAGCGACTGCGCGCTCGTATCCCTTGGCCGCGCGCATGCCGTCGATGGCTTGCTGGCGCCCGCTACGTTTGGAAGCGGCCCGTTCACGTGCCTCGCGATCGCGCTTCAGGGCTTCCCACTCGCGCTGTACGCCTGACAATTCGGCCTTGGCTTCGGCTAGGGTGGAAGAGGCATCATCACGCGCAGACTGTAATTCCGCCTTGCGTGCCTGCTTTGCATCTATGCTGGTTCGCAAACGGGCGAGCGTAACTGCTGCCACTTCCGCCGCAGCTTTGGCCGCTTCGACTTCGGCAACGGGATTTTCGCCTTCCAGTGCTGCGCGCTGGGCGGCCATCCGGCGGCCTTCTGCCTCCAAGCGGTCGAGACGTGCGCTTGCCTGCGCGATCTCCGCTTCGGCAACGCGCCATTCCGCTTCTACCCCTGCGTTATCGGCGGTGGCCTTGGCCAATGCGAGTTCGGCGGCGCGGCTGTCGCGCTCGGCCTGCTCGCGTGCGCGTTCTAACGCCGGACGCTGTTCTTCGTCGCCGGCAAGCGCCTTTTCGCTCGCCGCCAGTTCGCGCTCCAACCGCGATAGTGCTTCTGCGGCATCCTTGGTGAGGCGGTCTGCATCGCCCCTGTCGGATTCCAGCCTGGCCTTCTGCCGGTCAAGATCGGCAAGCCGTTGTTCGGCAGCTTCCAACTGGGTAGCGAGCGCCGCCATACGGTGACCGTGGGCAGTCGCATCGTCGCGCCGGTCGGCTTGCTCCTCGCGCGCTTCGGCAAGGGTCTCTGCCGCAACACGCTGGGCTTTTTGGGCGTCATCGGCTGCTTTCTGGGCTTCGGTGACACGCGCATCGGCTTCGGATGACGCTTTCTTTGCCTCTTCGGCAGCGGCCGCGGCATCGCGCCAACGGGCAAAGACAAGCCGCGCCTCGGCGGTCCTTATTTCTTCCGAGAGCTTCTTGTAACGTTCGGCCTGTTTGGCCTGACGCCGCAGCGAAGCGATCTGGCTGTCGAGCCCGGCCATGATGTCTTCGAGCCGCTCGAGATTGGTTTCGGTCTGGCGCAGCTTGCTTTCGGCATCGCGGCGGCGGACATGCAGGCCGGCAATCCCAGCCGCTTCTTCCAGCATCTGCCGCCGTTCGGTAGGCTTGGCCGCGATCACTTGCGCGATCTTTCCCTGGCTAACCAGCGCGGGACTGTGCGCGCCCGTCGCAGCATCAGCGAAGATGAGTGCCACGTCCTTGGCGCGAACGTCGCGTCCGTTCAGGCGATAGGCCGAACCTGCACCGCGTTCGATCCGGCGCACGACTTCCATCTCGTCGCCATCGTCGTCCGCACCATTGAGCACGACCTCCGCGAAATCACGCTGGGGGCGGCTTTGCGTGCCCGCGAAAATGACGTCTTCCATCCCGCCCGAGCGCATGGACTTGGGCGAGTTTTCGCCCATGACCCAGCGGATCGCTTCGAGCAGGTTGGACTTGCCGCAGCCATTGGGGCCGACGACACCGGTCAGGCCGGGTTCGATGTGAAGGGTGGATGGCTCGACGAAGCTCTTGAAGCCACTCAGCTTGAGCTTCGAGATCTCCATCCTTGCCCTGTCCCCCCGGCGCCGGGCTTACCTGGCGCCGGCGCGCTGGAGAATGGGTTCCAGAGCCGCCCAGGTATTGGCATCGACATCGTTCCCATTCAGCTGGAACGTCGGTGTGCCGGTAATGTTGAATTCGCTGCCGTAGCGTTGCGTGTAACCGGCCTGCTGTTCGAGTGCGGCTGTATCGGAAAGACACTGGCGTCCCTGGTCTTCGCTGATGCCGCGAGCGGCAAAGAAGTCCAGATAGCCCAGTTGCTCGGCCGCGACCACGAAACGCTCTTCCAGCGGGCGCTGCATGGCGCTTTCGAAGACGGCCTGATTCGTCTGGACCGGATCCATGATTTCTTCGAAGTTCTGCCATACCTGATCGGACAGCGGGAGGGCAGCTTCTACCGGGCCGCATTGGGTAAGGCGGCCCAGCATCAGGTCCAGCGGACCGTGAATTGCAAACTGCCGAAGTTCGAAGCTGACCACGCCGCTATCGACGTATTCCATCAGCGGTTCCCCGCCTTCCATGGAAAAGCGAGCACAGGTGGGGCAGGTCAGCGATCCGTATTCGACAAGCTTCAGCGGTGCTTCGGGATTTCCGACGAGGATCCCGCCGTCATCGGTCATCTGAGCCGTCGACCGCCATTCCGTTCCTTCCGGAGCAGGGATCGCAGCGATCGCATCACCTTCGATATCGCCGGTTTCCTCCGCACCCGATCCGCAGGCAGCGAGGGCCAGCGCCAGGGGGGCAGCAATTGCGAAACGAAGGGTCTTGGTCATGGGAATCCTCTGAAATTGACGTGGGAGGCTAGGTCAGCGGTCGCAGGTTGCAAAAGGTGCCGGCGGGGGTATCCACAGGCCTTTCCCCCGAAAACAGCACCGGACTGCTACTTTTTGACGGTATTGAGCCGCTTTTCGAGCGACGGCCAATCGTGGGTATCTTCGAGAAGCTCGCCGTCCAACACGAAGCTGGGCGTGCCTGAGAGACCGTATTTCTGGATATCGGCGGCGGATTTTTCCGCCATGGCATTGGCCTTTGCCTCGTCCGATAGGCAGCGGTTCAATTCGGCGCGGGTATATCCGCGCGCTTCCATGATTTCGTAAAAGCCGAGGTCGCTGGCAATGGCCTGCAACCGCGCGGACTTCGACCCGAACTGCCAGCGAGAGCGTTGGGCCTGCGTGGTCTTTTGCGCGACCGCCATCCATTCGTCGAAACTGTACATCAGCGCTTCGTGATTGGCCGCGAATTTCGACGGCGCGCCGCATTGGGTGATAAGCGCCGCCGACAGGTCCACCGGATCGCGTATCAGATGGCGGATTTCGTAGCTGATACGCCCCGTCGGGACATAAGCCATCTTGATCGCCCGATCACCATGTTGCGCGAAATGCGCGCAGTGCGAGCAGGTATAGCTCATGAACTCGACCAGCTTTGTCTTGGCATCGGGATTGCCGAAAGTATGGCCCCCGTCGGTTTCCGTGACCATGGCCGACCAATTGCCGCCCGGCTGGATCGGCCGTTCCTTTTTGTCCTGCGCGCTGGCGCCAAGGGCGAGGGTGCCCGCGCCGAGCAGTGCAATAGCCTTGAACGTAATCGAGGTGATTTTCACGTGTTCTCGTTCCCGTCTTCCTGCGACCCGAGGCTGCGTGCCAGGGATTCCAGCACCGTTCGCAGTTCGGGATCGCCAATATCGCGCAAGCTGTCGCCCAGTTCCATCGGAATCGGTTTCAATGACGGCGGCGCTTTCGGTTTATTCCTGCCTTCCGGTGGCTTAACCGCGCCTTGCCGGAGTTTGATGCGCGCCACCGCACGGTATCCAAAAAAGCGGTTCACCCTTTCGATGATTTCGGGGATCACCTGCTGAACGAGCGGAGCATGAGCAGGCTTTACGACCAGGTGCATGATCCCTTCCGATTTTTCACCCGGGGGAAAGCGGATCATCTCGGGCGTGCATGTCCTTGCGTGCACTTCTCCGACGATTTCGGGCCAGCGGCTGACGACCGAGCTTTGCACGAAGCCGAAGCGGCGAAATGCGCTGCGCCCGATCTGGGGCATGAGGTCGCTGATTGGCTTGGCCGTTCCGCCACGCTGGCGCTGCCATTGCTTGGCTTTGCCATTCGCCCTCTTGCTGCCCGCAGCACCTGTTGTGGTCTTGTCGCTTCCCATCGTGGGAACGCCCATGCCATAGGCGGCGCGTGACCGCTACTGTCTCGCAACAACTACTCGACTGGTATGATGTACATGCACGCGACTTGCCCTGGCGCGCGCGGCCGGGTGCCCCTGCGCCCGATCCCTACCGCGTCTGGCTGTCAGAGGTCATGCTCCAGCAGACCACGGTGGCGGCGGTGAAGCCCTATTTCGAGGCTTTTACGCGGCGCTGGCCTACGGTCGAGGCGCTGGCCGCTGCTCCAGAGGATGACGTCATGGCGGCTTGGGCGGGGCTGGGTTACTATTCCCCCCCCCGCAATCTGGGGAAGTGCGCAAGGGCCGTTACCGAACTTGGCGCCTTTCCGGAAAGCGAGGCGGAGTTGCTGAAGCTGCCGGGGCTGGGCGCTTACACCGCCGCCGCTGTAGCAGCCATCGCATTCGGACAGCGGGCGGTGGTGGTCGATGCGAATGCCGAACGAGTGGTGGCGCGGCTTTTCGCGATCGACGAGCCGCTTCCGGCTGCACGAAAGGCAATCCGCGCTGCGGCGAATACGATTACACCGATGCTGCGTGCCGGAGATTTTGCACAGGCCATAATGGACCTTGGTTCTCAGGTCTGCACGGCCCGAGCCCCAAAGTGCCTGCTTTGTCCGCTGTCGGACGATTGCAAGGCCCGTGCTGCCGGCGACCCTGCGCGATTGCCCATAAAGGCGCCGAAGAAAGCCAAGCCTGTCAGGCAAGGCCGCGCCTACTGGATAGAGCGAGAAGGTAAGGTCTGGCTGGTAAAGCGCGAGGGGAAGGGCATGCTCGGCGGAATGCGCGCGCTTCCCGACGACGGCTGGAGCGCACGGGCTGACGGTTCTGGAGAAGCGCCATTACCGGGCCAATGGCAAAGCGCCGGATTGGTCCGGCATACGTTCACGCACTTCGCGCTGGAACTGTCGGTTCACATGCAGCGCGAGCAATCAGCTCCCGAAGGGGAGGGTGAATGGTGGCCGGTCGCTGAAATCGAGAACGCCGGACTGCCGACACTCTTTGCCAAGGCAGCCCGTCTCCTCCTGTCGGCTTAGATAACCCCGCCGCCCAAGGTCAGGCGCACCGCAGCGATCAAGCCTACAATGATGCAGAAATTGCGGCCGCCGTTGCTCGACGACAGCTGACCTATCACCACGCCGATGACGATCAGCGGCAGGGCCAGCCAGTTCGCCCAGCCGAGAAAGGGAATGGTGGCCGGAATGACGACCACGAGCGAAACGATCCCGAAGAGAATTGAAAGAAGGTTGAGCATGTGTCCTATATGGGTAGCACAGTCGCGCTTTGCAACAGCGCCAATTCGCAATTGACGCCCCAGCATCGCTCCCGCACAAACCCGGTAACAGGATTTCGGAGAGAATTTTCATGGCCTATCGCGAAATTGCCGCACCGAACGTGTCTCGCAGAGCGCTGCTGCGCGGGGGAGCCTGGCTTACTGCCGGGGCAGCGATGGCAGGTTTGCCCATGGGCCGCATGGCGCTGGCACAAGGGTATGAAGCGAACTGGCGCAATGTGACCGCACTGGTCGATAAATACGTGTCCGAACGCAAGGTCGCCAACATGGTCGCGACCCTTGGCTGGGGCACCCGAGACCCGCTGATGATCGCCGAAGGTACATTGAGCCTTGGCGGGAACACCGCGGCTGATGCCGACAGCCTTTACCGCATCTATTCCATGACCAAGCCCATCACAGGAATGGCGGCGATGATGCTGATCGATGAAGGCCGCATGCGCCTTGACCAGCCGATCGCCGAACTGCTGCCAGCCTACGCCAATATGACCGTGCAGAAGACCTATGACGGGTCGGTGACCGATGTCGTCCCGGCAGAACGCCCGATTACCGTGCGCCATCTGCTGACACATACGGCAGGGCTGGGGTACGGCATCGTGCAGAAGGGCCCTATCACCAAGGCGTATGAGGAAAAGGGCCTTGTTCCCGGGCAGGTTAGCCGGCTGCCCATACCGGGCCTTGGACGGGCGACTGCCGTACAAGGGCTCGATAAATTTGCCGACCGTCTCGCCAAGCTGCCGCTGGTCCTGCAACCTGGCACGAAATGGAGCTATTCCGTCAGTCTCGACCTGCTGGGCCGCGTGATAGAAGTCGCCAGCGGGATGGCATTCGATGAATTCCTGCGTACCCGGATATTCGAGCCGACGGGAATGAGCAGTACCTGGTTCACTGTTCCGCAAAGCGAAATTGGCCGCTTCACGACGAACTACGGCATTATGAACGGAACGCCACTACCGATGGATCCGGCAAAGGCCTCGATCTATCTCGACAAGCCACCATTCCCGTTTGGCGGGGCGGGTCTCGTATCGTCGCCGCGTGACTATGATCGCTTCCTGAAGATGCTGCTCGGCTATGGCGTGATCGACGGCAAGCGCGTGATGGGCGAACTGGCAGTGCGCGTCGGCACTTCGAACCTTCTGCCCGACACGGCTACCACCGAAGGCACCTGGATCGAAGGTCAGGGCTTCGGTGCCGGGGGCCGCGTGTCCGATGGTTCCTATGGCTGGGGCGGGGCGGCAGGCACGGTTGCCTTCGTCAATTACAAGGCCGGGCTGCGCGCCAATCTGATGACGCAATACATGCCGTCCGAAGCCTATCCGATCCACGAGGGCTTCCCCAAGGCGGTGGCGGCCGACCTTGCCGCGATGCAGGGGGCAGGGGCCTAGATCGTGCTGTCCTTTACCGGTTCGCGCCTCGACCGCGCCGATCACGTCCGCGCCGATCCCGATCGGCTCGCGGGTTACATGAACTGGAAGGCACGGGTGCTCGCGCTCGACG
>CATMNW010000084.1 GCA_950071875.1 uncultured Erythrobacteraceae bacterium
TTTTCGAGGGCTTACCGTAAGCCCGACGACAGCCGGTAAGATCGTTCAGGATTCACAGTTCGAAAGTCTTGGGCACGCCTATCACGTTGCCTGCGGTAACATTATCAGTCTTCTCTCCTCGGTGTCAGACCGTCAATTTAACGTGATCCCGCACCCGAAGGAATGGACTGAGCCCTTACGTAAACTGCGGGAGGAGAAAGAGCAGGGGTATTTCTACGGCTCGCCTGTCGAGCTCTATCCCATCGGTGCTTATGAGATATTCGAAGGGCAGGCCCGTGTAGCGCAGCTACAATTTCTGCACTTCGCCACGGGCGGCCTTTTGGGGATGAGTGACGCCGTACAGAACGGTATGTTCGATGGCGTCTATGGGAAAGCATTCATGACCTTTCTCCAAATGACCGAGCTTGAATGGCCTGATTCAATCGATCACCCGACAGTCGCGTTGTTCCTTCTTGTCTGTGATCTCGCAATCAATCCGGGCGGCGGATTTCCGTTTCCCTTGATCCATTTTCCCACCTTCATCCGTGACATAGAGCCTGGAGCACGGTTCGTCTGGCTCAGCAGACTTGCCCGCTTACAGCAAAAAGACGTATTCGGGATGATCCGTGATTACTCCCGCGATGAATATGAGGAGGTAAGCCGCAAACTCTGCGGAGCCATCATCGAAAGTCCGCCCTTGGACATTGCCGGGGAATTCCGTCGCTGGAGCGAGTTGCCCGAGTTCCATCAGCTCATGGAGGAACATCGGACGTTTAAGTTCGACAAGGGGAACATCGTCGTCCGCATTCTCTTCTCGCATTTCCTCGCGTTTATGCGCGACAAATATGAGCGTCCTGAATTCTTCTGCTGGCCCGGTGCATGGATGGCCGGAAAGCGTCTCTCACCCGACGCGATGACCTTGTTCGATCGGCACGGAGCCCTGTTTGTAGACAAGGAAGATGACGACGGCGTTTTCCCGAGGCTTGCGGACGGCAGGACCGAAACCGAAGTTCAGGAGGCCTTCGACGATTTCTACGCCCATAATGTCATTTTCGATCTGACCCGACAATGGATCACGAAGCCCGGACCGTTCCGTTATGATTTCCGCTGGCTTTCGCAGAGGGGAACTGATCAGGAAATCCGGGCATTTTGCGAACGGTCGTTTCAGTCGCTCTATGGCCTGAATCCGAGTTCGGTATCACTCGTCGCAGAGTGAAGGAGCATCCGAGTCCTTAGATTTCGCGCTTCGGCAAACGATTGATGGCTTCGCACATCGGATCAAAAACGTCGTCGCCCTGGAGAAGGCGGTTCAGGAATTCTTCCAGTTCGTAGTCGAACTTGTTATTGTTGATGGGCGACATGAACGGCGCGATGATGAAATTATACGGGCTCGTATGGCGCAGTCTCAGGGCGCACCTGCCGACAATGTCCACGGGTCGTCCCTCGATTATCGCTGCGCCGTCGTCATACTCCTCCCGCGTTACTGGTAGCTTGCCATCGACGAGGCCGTATTCCTCATTGGCAAATCCGGAGCGCTCGATTTGCCGCGCGATCATTTCATCAGGATCGTCATATAGGCCTGTGGGCTCATCGGGGGCGACTTCGACGTAGACGAATTTGCGGTAGTAAACTTCCTGATGGACGGCTGCGATGCGCGATATGTTGAGTTCGTGAACATCCATTAGGAAGTGGGAGCCTTCGACCTGCCGGAAATTGTTTATACGAAGGTTGCGAGGCCCGCGCCACCAACCGGCCAATTGGCCTTCCCGAAACTTGAGCGGTTGTGCAAGCAGAATGCCTAGTCGTTCGGCAATGATCTAGGGGTCATCGAACCATTGAGTGCCGCGCACCCCTGCAAACGCCTGTGAGAACCTGTCGCTGAACGCCACGATAGGTTCTTCGCCGTTCAGTGATGGAGGCTCGGCAGGCGCAGCGTCTTCCGTCTCTTGCGGTGCTTGTTGCGGTATGAACGGCGAAACACCGAGCGGGGGCCTGGAAGGCGCAACCTCGTAGATGTCGCGCAGCAGTTCTTCACGGCGCTCGTCGTCATCGTTTTCGCCGGACAGATCGAGGTACAACGCAGCGCCGAAGAAGATAGGCATTTTCTCTTTACCGGCCACGTCCCGAACGACGGGGATGAATTTACGCCTGTTCTCTGCGTCGCGCAGGATTTCCGCAGTGGCAATGGTCTTTTCGTAACCGACCCCGCCAGTGCCGTTGTTGGCCTTTCCGATATAGGCATCGGTGCAGACCATGATAACGCGGTCAGTCTTCCGGATGCCTTTTTCCATGAAGGCAGCAAGATCATCACCAAAGGCAACGTCCCATTGGTCGAGCAAGACTTCAATGCCGTTGTGCGTCAGATATTCGCCAAGACCCCGCACCCAGTCTTTGTGGTCCTGGGAGTCGTGAGAGTAGGAAATGAATACTCTCTTCGTCTGTGCGTTCGCTTTTGACATTTCCAAGCTCTATAATGCAGCACAATCTCCCAACAAGAGGTTTGGGAGACCCAAGTCTTGCGTCAAGATGGCCCTTGCAGTGATTTTAGCCGAAAAGGTGGTGATGTGCGTAAAGGCGGCTTGTCGAATGCCCGTTGCCAAAACCGGACAGTAAGCTAACGGCCCAGTTTCCGCCGATCACCGAACCTCTGCCAAATGGGCTCCGTCGGCGGTTTCTGAGAAGCGAAAACCCCTCCCCAAAAATCGTTCGATCAGGTTCACAGCGGTGCGCGTGTGCTCACTTAGCTTGACCGTGGTGAATGCTCCGCGGCCTGCCATCGCGAACGGCAGCAACAGTTGGTCCTGCAGGTAAGGCCCGGAAAATGCCTGTGACCCCAGATAGCCGACCATACGCTTGGCCGCTATCTTCGCCAAGCGTTCCGCAGGTACGCCAAGTTTACCGAAGCCCGACATGACCTCGGTCACGTTGTCGAATTCGGCTTCCATCAGCAATGCGTTACCCGGGCCATTCTCGGCCGGGAGCTGCACTGGAGCGAAGGCTTCGTCCGGCCATTCGACCAGCACCTTGCGCGCCGCCTTCAGTTCGCGGTCAGCGATATCGAACGGAATCCCAGCAACCAGCGCTTCTACCTTGCCAGCCTTGAACTCGCCGCGCGTCACGCATTCGATGGGGCGCAACGGCGCTGGATCGATATCCACGACGATGCGCCCGCCACCGCGCGGGAAGAAGCCGTGGCGCTCAAGCGTGATGGAGATCTTTGGTCCCATCCGCTCCAAGACCGGAAGCAGCGTCTTTTGCAGGAATTCGAAAGGCGGCGCGCCCATGGCATGTGTCCCGCCCTCGATCACCAGCCGCGATGGCGCATCGGCCAGCATCAGCGGCACCAGCACGGTCTGGAGCACCAGTCCGGTCGACCCGGCAGTGCCAACCGCGAAAAGGTATTCACCGGGCGTAACGCTGCCGGGCCGAAAGATCAGTTTGCTGGCGCCAACTGTAAGCCCGGAGCATTCCGCTCCGCCGATGGCGCAGGCCGCTTCCAGCGCGGTGACATGCTGGCGCATCAGGCCGGGCTTAGCCCTGCCCCCGCGGATGTTCTGGATGGTGAAGGGCTCGCCGGTCAGCAGCGAAAGGGCTGCGGAATACCGCAACACCTGTCCGCCACCCTCACCCTCGGAGCCGTCGATCGTGATCATTCTTTTTCTACCAATTCAAGGAAAAGCGCTTCGGCCTCTTCCGCAAAGTTCGTGTTATCGGTGCGCTCTGGCACTTCGCCAGCGCGTGAGAGCTCATCTGCTACCAACCGTTCGATATCGGGCAGCCTAATGGTGTTTCCCGCTTCGTTGGTTTTCGCCTTTCGAGCGATCAATTCACCAACCTGATCCACCAAGACCCGATCCAGGTCAGCCGCCTGCATCAGAGGCACCATGCTCATCGGCGGACGCCTTGACGGATCGAGGCGCAGCGCACGTACGGAGAGCGCCGGTCGCAGCGCATAGAAATATCGCTTCACGGCGATCTCGCCGCCTGGATCGAGCCAGCGTTCCACTGTGCCCTTGCCAAGGCTGGCGTAGTGCAGCGCGTAGCCACGCGGGTTAAAGTGGCGGTTAGCAAGGTCAGCAAGCTGCTCAACCACCGGATCGTCAGCAATGTAGCGGATCGAGCTTTCGATCCACTCCGACAGGACCGCGTTGTGCTTGAGCATAAGGCCCAGCGCCTTGCGAACATCCCAGCCGTTCAGATCGATCTCATCGACAATGGGCCGTTCGACCACATCGCGGACCGGCTTAAGCGCGAGATAGTCTCGGCGAGGCCGGATGTAGAGAAAGCGCACGTCGTAATCGCTGTCAGGCGATGGGAAGCCCCATGCGCGCGAACCGGATTCCACCGCCATCAGCAGGCGCACGCCGTCCTCGCTCGCCACACGGGCGAGACGGGCCTCGATATCGGCGCGCACTGCGGGCGCGATGGCTAGCGTATCCTGCATCGGAATTATCTTTGGTCTCTTGGCGATAGCGGCGTGAAGGGCGCTAACCCTTCACGCACACCACCTGTTTCAAGGTATGGACGATCTCCACCAGGTCGGCCTGCGCGGCCATCACGGCTTCGATCGGCTTGTAGGCCTTGGGAGTTTCATCAATCACGCCCTCGTCCTTGCGGCATTCGACACCGGCGGTATCGGCGATATGCTCGTTGAGCGTCACCAGCTTCTTCGCCTGGGTCCGGGACATCACGCGCCCCGCCCCGTGCGAGCAGCTGTCAAAGCTCTCGGCATTACCCAGCCCGCGCACGATGAAGCTTTTCGCCCCCATCGATCCGGGGATGATGCCCAGCGTGCCCTTGGCCGCGCGCACCGCCCCCTTGCGGGTGACGAGCACGTTTTCGCCGAAGTGGTTCTCCCGCGTCACATAGTTGTGATGGCAGTTCACCGCCTCGCATTCCGCTTCGAACGGCTTGGTGATTTGCTTGCGCAGTGCATCAAGCACATGCGTCATCATCACGCGCCGGTTCAGCGCCGCGAAGTCCTGCGCCCATTCGACCGCTTCGACATAATCGTCGAAATGGTCGGTCCCTTCGGGGAAATAGGCGAGGTCCTGATCGGGCAGGTTGATATGCCACTTGCGCATGTCCTGCTTGGCCAGTTCGATGAAGAACGTACCGATCGCGTTGCCGACCCCGCGCGAGCCCGAATGGAGCATGATCCACACGCGCTGCTCGGTATCGAGGCACAGTTCGATGAAGTGGTTGCCCGTCCCGAGCGTGCCGAGATGCACCAGGTTGTTGGTGTTCCGCAGGCGCGGGTACTTGGCGACAATCCGTCCGAACCGTTCCGCAAGCTTCGCCCACGCGTCGACCACTGACGGAGGCGGATCGCCCCACGAACCCTTGTCGCGCTTGCCCCGGCCGACATCGCGGCCATGCGGCACCGCCGCTTCGATCGCGGAGCGGATGCCGGCGAGGTTGTCCGGCAGATCGCTCGCCATCAGCGAGGTGCGCGCGGCCATCATGCCGCAGCCGATATCGACGCCGACAGCCGCCGGGATCACCGCGCCCTTGGTCGGGATTACCGAACCCACGGTCGCGCCGATGCCGACATGCACGTCGGGCATGGCGGCCACGTGCTTGAAGATGAACGGCATCTTCGCCGCCTTCATCAGCTGGTCGCGGGCCTTGTCGTCCACGGGTACGCCGCGCGTCCACGACTTGATCGGAGCGCCGCCTTCAACATGGGTGTATTCGTATTTCGTGTCGGTCATGGCGACCTCCCTGGTTAAACTTGTGGCGCTGGCGACGAGGTTTGGCGAGACTTCTCCGCATGTTGCCATGCAGGGGCGGGTTCGAACCGCCTGGTTACCGATGTAGTCCCGACCGGCATTCGCCAGCGCTGATGTAATTCTGCTTTATCGCTTCGCTGCGTGAGCGCAGGGTGCCGGCGGCGAGTGATTGATGAGACGTTTTACTAAGCTACTCCGGTTGCCCGGGGGCGGACTCGGACCGCCGACCTCCTGCTTTCGCAGGCGCTCTACCCATGTAGTCCCACCGGCATCCGCCAGCGTTAATTGATACTCGGTTCACGGCGACGAGGTTTGGGTAAGACGTTGCCCCGAGGGGCGCCGCTCTATCCGCTGAGCTACGGGCCCGCATGTGGTGGACCCGGCGGGATTCGAACCCGCGACCTGCATCGTGCAAGGATGTAGTCCTGACCCGGCATTCGCCGTGAATTTGGAGAACAGTCGAGGCGACGAGAAATGTCGAGACGACGGCCCTTAAGCTACTACTCCAAGCGGGATTTGAACCCGATCTCTCCAGACCGCTTGCGCGACACTGGAGCGCTTTTCCCGACGGGGCCTTTCATGGTGGAGGATGTAGTCCCAGACTGCATTCGCCACGGCTGCTTTCCAAAGGTTCATTACATTTCGGTCGCGGCGACGAGGGTTGGAAAAGACGTGCCCTATCGGGCCAGTGCTCTACCAGGCTGAGCTACCGCCGGTTTCCCGGCAGGCGGGATTCGAACCCGCGACACCTGCATCCTGAGTGTAGTCCTTCCCGGCATTCGCCGCGACCTTGTGTGTTCCTTCCTTAAATCTCCACTTCGTTGACGATCTCGACCCAATCCTTCGCATCGCCGTTGGCGAAGCGTGCCATTGCGTCGAACACCGCGTCGGTGAAACCACCGACATTCATGATGTCCTTGGGATCTTTCGCCTGCGTCGAGCCGTAAGGCTGGATGTCGATGCAGATCAGCTTCGCACCCGGGTTACGGGCCTTCAGCTTGTTCCACTCCTTCATCGTCGCCGAAGCATCGCCATAGGACCACGGACGCGGCGCATCGAACCAGGACTCATTGTCCGAAACGATGACTACGCAATCGACCATCGCCTTCTCGCGGTTCAGCAAGGCAAGCGGGGCCGAGACGTTGGTTCCGCCACCGCCGACCCCCGCCAGCTTTGCGGCATTCACCGCCACGCGGGCCTTGGGATCAAGCTTGAGCTTCACCACGTCCACTTCGAACGGCAGCACGCGGGTCTGCGAATTGCTCCGCAGCATCGTGGCCGAAACCAGCGCGGCGATGTCGATGCAGCGTACGACCGAAGTCGCACCCTTTCGATAACCGGTCGCAGGCGAACTCATCGAGCCCGACACGTCCGGACACACCACGACATTGCCTTCCAGCACCGGGACCTTCGCAAGCGACAGCTCCAGAGCCTTCTCAAGCGCAGCCTGCACCGCTAGCGGGACACCGTCACCGACTTGGGTCAGTGCAGTCATCAACTGGTAAGGCAACGGCTTCACGCGGGCGATGGCATCGGGATCGGCCAGCCGCGCAGCAACCATCTCGGTCACTCCGTCGATCTGGAACACTCCCTTACGCGCCAGCGTGTTGAGGTTCATCCGCAACGCCTGCCACCCGATGCGCTCTGCCAGCACAGCCCACTGCTTTGCGGTCAGCTCGAAAGCGGTCAGCCATTCAAAGGGCACATCGGGCAGGGGCCGCGAACGGTCCGCCTTCCATGCCTCGAAATCAGCAATCTCCTTCGGCAGCGCCGCGACATCGTAGGGCTTACCGATCAGCCAGCCGTAGAAGGCACGCCGTTCGGCCGAAGCCGGAGCCGGGTGAACCATCTTTACGATGTCCGCCAAGCTCGGATCATTACCCGTTGCCGCCTGCATCAGCTGGCGGGTCGAGGCATTTTCCAGCCATTCACGCACCAGCCGCTTCGGCCGCGTGCCAAGCGAAGTCCGCTCGGTCTGGCCCGACCGCATGATCTGCACAAAGTTGCGCAGCATGCGGCCGTTATCGATCACGCGCTTGAACACCGGGACCATCAGGTCCGGATCGGACATCGACAGCACTGCAGTCAGCAATGCCGGCATATCCTTCATCGCGCCCGACTGGCGAGCATAGATCGCACACTTGGCGACCCATTCGGCGTCCACAGCCCAGGCAGCTTCGAGCGCCTTGGCAAGCTGGTCCTGCGCATCGGCGTAGAATCCGCCCGACAAAGTGCCGGTTGCGGCTAGCTGCGCGAGCAGTGCTTCGGGGCCATAGGCATAGGCGTTGCCGCCTGCCTGGTTCACCGTGTCCGTACGCGGCAGGAACTTCGCCAGCGCCGAGGAAAAAAGCGTCTTGTTGGCCATCGTCCAACTCCATCATCAAACTTCATCGGGCTTTGGGCGGCCGGCCCATTCCGGCCGCCCATGTCCCGCGTCTCGCCGGGTGTTCGACTTACCCGACGGTTTGGATAGAGCATGAGGCGTGCCAGTTTTCAGCCACTTGCTGCAAATTTCGCATAGTACGCTGAAATATATAGGATTATTTAGACTCAATCTTCTCAACAACCCATCGCGAAGTTGCGAGAAATCTATTCTCTTGTATCGCTTATGATAAAAATTTATCACCAAGAGCATGAAGCCCACCACTGTCATTGGTTTTCTCGGCTCAACGCTCGATGCCGCAAAGTTTGGTCCGTCACGCTGGAACAAATGGCGGCCCACGGTCAGCATCTGCATGCAGGAGGACCTGCGGGTGGATCGGTTTGTGTTGATTCACGGCAGCTATCACCGCCGCCTCGCAGAATTCGTGATGCAGGATATCCGCGACGTCTCACCCGAGACCGAGGTCGTCCCCCACGTCATGGATTTCGAAGACGCATGGGACTTCGAGGAGGTTTATGGAAAGCTGCTCGATTTTGCGCGAGAATTC